>NZ_JAPDPH010000030.1 GCF_026013475.1 Micromonospora yasonensis
CGGCGCGCCCAGCCAGCCGGCGTTCCCGGGCACGGCGGCAGACGAGCCACCGGTGGGGGAGACACCCGTCGCGGACCCGGACGCCGTCGACCCGTCGTCCGACCTCATCGGACCGGGCGGGGTGACGACCGGGTCGGACCCGGACGCCGGCGACCCGGGGAGCCTGCTGGTCGGCGCGGCCGTGGTGGTCGACACCGCCGGTGCCGCCGACGCGCCGCCGCTGCCCCCGCCCGACCCCGACGACGCGTACGCGGAGGCGGCGCGGGACGTGCTGCGCGGGATGACCGCCTCGGCGCGGGAGCCGATCGCCGGGGGCCGGCACAAGGTGTTCGGCCGGGCCGACCTGGCCGTCATCCCGACCACCTCCACGATCGCCTCCCACCTGCCTCGGGCGGTCGGCATGGGACTCGCCCTGGAACGGCTGCGCCGGGTCGGCAACCCGGCACGCGTCGACGGTGATACCGCCGGTACGCCCTGGCCGTCGGACGCCATCGTGGTCTGCTCGTTCGGCGACGCCTCGGTCAACCACGCCACCGCCACCGCCGCGTTCAACACCGCCGGCTGGTACGACCACACCGGCCTGCGCATCCCGGTCCTCTTCGTCTGTGAGGACAACGGGCTCGGGATCAGCGTCCGCTCGCCGAAGGGCTGGGTCGAGGCGACCCTGCGGGCCCGACCGGGGATCCGCTACTTCGCCGCCGACGGCACCGATCCGGTCGAGGCGTACCGGGTGGCGGGGGAGGCGGCGGGCTGGGTGCGCCGGCATCGGCGCCCGGCCGTGCTGCACCTGCGCACCGTACGGCTGATGGGCCACGCCGGGGCGGACGCCGAGTCCGCGTACCGGAGCCCCGGCGAGATCGCCGCGGACGTCGCGCGGGACCCGCTGCTGGCCACCGCGCGGACCCTGATCGAGGCGGGCTTCGCCAGCGGCGACGAACTGCTGGCCCGGTACGACGAGCGCGGCTGGCAGATCCGCCGGATCGCCGAGGACGTGCTCGACGAGCCGAAGCTGGCGTCCCCGGCCGAGGTGGTGGCGGAACTGGCCCCGCGCCGGCCGGTCCGCGTCGCCCGGGCGGTGGCCGACATGGCGGCCCGCGCGGCCGGTCCCGGCGCGGGCGCCCGGGCCGAGGCGTTCGGCGGCCGGCCGCCGGAACTGGCCGGGCCGCTGACTCTGGCGCAGAGCATCAACGCGGCGCTCGCCGACGGCATGCTGGACCACCCGGGAATGGCCGTCTTCGGCGAGGACGTGGCCGCCAAGGGCGGGGTGTACGGGGTGACGAAGGGGCTGCGGGACAAGTTCGGCGCGGCTCGGGTCTTCGACACGCTGCTCGACGAGACCTCCATCCTCGGGCTCGGGCTGGGGGCCGGCGTGGCCGGCATGCTGCCGGTGCCGGAGATCCAGTACCTGGCGTACCTGCACAACGCCGAGGACCAGTTGCGGGGCGAGGCGGCCACCATGCGGTTCTTCTCCCGGGGGGCGTTCCGCAATCCGATGGTGGTCCGGGTCGCCGGGCTGGCCTATCAGGAGGGGTTCGGCGGCCACTTCCACAACGACAACTCCGTGGCGGTGCTCCGGGACGTGCCGGGGCTGGTGATCGCCGTGCCGGCCCGGCCCGACGACGCCGCGCCCATGCTGCGTACCTGCCTGGCCGCCGCGGCGGTGGACGGCACGGTCTCCGTCTTCCTGGAGCCGATCGCGCTCTACCACACCCGCGATCTCTACACCGAGGGCGACGGCGAGTGGCTGGGCGAGTACGCCGAACCGGGCGCCTGGGCCGCCGGGCACGTCCCGGTCGGCCGGGCCCGGGTGTACGGGGTCGGCTCCGCCGAGGACGTCACGATCATCACGTTCGGCAACGGGGTACGGATGTCGCTGCGTGCCGCGGCCACGCTCGCCGACGAGGGCATCGGCACCCGGGTGGTGGACCTGCGCTGGATCGCGCCGTTGCCGGTGGCGGACATCATCCGGGAGGCCTCGGCCACCGGCCGGGTGCTGGTCGTGGACGAGACCCGCCGGTCCGGCGGGGTGGGCGAGGGGGTGATCGCCGCGCTGGTGGATGCCGGATACGTCGGCGCGGCGCGGCGGGTGGCCGGACTTGACTCGTTTGTACCATTAGGTCCGGCGGCGCGTCAGGTTCTGGTCTCTGCGGAAGCCATTACCCAGGGTGCCCGTACGCTGCTGGCACGGTAAATTCCGTTCCACCCGGTGCGCCACTTGCGCGGGGAGCCACAACTGTGTGGACTTGGCCCGACGGCATCGGACGACGCCGCGAGCAGGGATGAGATGAGGAGGCACGCGACAGTGAGCGCGACCGCTGGTCAGGCCGCCGACGGGGTACGCAGCCTGGCGGACCGGTTCGGGATCGAGCCGGGAATGGTCGTCATGGAGATGGGGTACGACGAGGACGTCGACCAGGATCTCCGGGACGCCCTGACCGATCGCTCTGGAGAACTCGTCGACGAGGACACCGACGAGGTGGTCGACGCGGTTCTGGTCTGGTACCGCGACGGCGACGGCGACCTCTTCGAGCTCCTCGTCGACGCCCTAGGACCCCTGGCCGACGCCGGTGTGGTCTGGGTCCTGACGCCCAAAGCCGGCCGGGACGGCCACGTCGAGCCGAGCGAGGTCGCGGAGAGCGCGCAGACCGCGGGCCTCCAGCAGACCTCCACGATCAACGCCGGCCGCGACTGGAGCGGCGCCCGCCTCGTGCTGCGCCGCGGGTCGAAGAGCAGGAAGTAACCGGCCGGACCGCACCCGGCGGCCGCCGTCGCCGGGTGTGGCAGGCTGATCGTCTCCAGACCTGACCCGAGGAGTACGCATGCCCATCGAGGTTGGCGCCGAGGCGCCCGACTTCGTGCTCAAGGACCAGAACAACCAGGAGGTCCGGCTCGCCGACTTCCGCGGCAAGCGCACCGTGCTGCTGGTGTTCTACCCGCTCGCCTTCACCGGCGTCTGCCAGGGCGAGCTCTGCGAGGTCCGGGACAACCTCAACGAGTACGTCAACGACGATGTGCAGGTGCTGACCGTCAGCGTCGACTCGGTCTACGCCCACAAGATCTGGGCCGACCGGGAGGGCTACCAGTTCCCGCTGCTGGCCGACTTCTGGCCGCACGGGGCGGTGGCCCAGGCGTACGGCGTCTTCAACGACGTCGCGGGCATCGCCAACCGGGGCACCTTCGTCATCGACAAGGCCGGCGTGGTCCGGTTCGCCGAGATGAACATGCCCGGCGAGGCCCGGGATCAGCAGGCCTGGCGCAAGGCCCTCGCCGAGGCCGTCGCCGCCTGATCCCACTCCGAGGTACACCCGTCGACCGGGTCGGAGGCCGGCAGGTAAGCTTGCCGAACTCCGGCCCGCCGTACGGGCGTTCCGGGCGCGTAGCTCAGTGGGAGAGCACTCGCCTTACAAGCGAGGGGTCGCAGGTTCGAAACCTGCCGCGCCCACCACCAACCAGCAGCGGAAACCGCCCCGTGAAGTTCATTCCCCGGCGATGACATCAAGGTTGGCGCGCGAGTAGATCGTCAGGGTGATCTGGCCGGAACGAGGCCGGGCCGGTTGACGGCGATGTCACACCGCGTCACCGGATACCGGGTTGCCTGCTCGCTACGCCTGCGAAACCCTCTTCGCATGATCGAAACACGTGTGCTCGGCGAGGGCGATTGGAAGATGTGGCGGGAACTGCGGCTCGCTGCGCTGGCGGAGGCCGGGTACGCCTTCGGTTCCCAGTTGGCGGACTGGCAGGGCGACGGCGACCGCGAGGAACGCTGGCGCGATCGACTGGCCATCCCCGGCTCGAACAACATTGTGGCGATGCTCGACGGGCAAGTCGTCGGGATGGTCAGCGGGGTGCCGGCCGACCACGACGGGGTTGTCGAGCTGATCTCGATGTACGTGGCACCTGTGGGGCGTGGTCAAGGCGTGGGCGACCACCTCGTGGGGGCGATCGAGCAGTGGGCCCGGCTGGCGGGCGCGCGGACGCTGCGGCTGGCCGTTGTCGCGGGCAACAAGAACGCCTGGGCCCTCTACCAGCGGAACGGCTTCCGTGACACGGGTGAACTCGGCGACCTCATGCCCGATGGAGTACGCCGCGAGCACATCATGACCAAGAGCCTCCATCAAGCGGAGTCACCGCGTAACCCATCAACCAGGATCGGACAGGCCCCTGATCCGATCAGGAATCGAGAAGCGGCCGGGTGTCGTCGGCCCTAGCCTTCCTTGAGACGGCCGGCATCGCGCCGAGCCTTGAGCGTCGAAAGGCAGCCCGGAAATGCCCGCGAAGAATGCCAAGACCGAGTCCGACGGCTTCAGTGCCGAGGAGCGTGCCGCGATGAAGGCGCGCGCCGCCGAGCTGCGCGCCGAGGGCAAGAAGGGCGCCAAGAAGGCCGACGGGCTGCAAGCGGTCCTCGACAGCATCGCGAAGATGGCGCCGGAGGACCGTGCGCTCGCCGAGCGCGTGCATGTGACGGTGACCACCACCGCTCCCGAGCTGTCGCCAAAGACCTGGTACGGGATGCCCGCCTACGCGAACGCGGACGACAAGGTCCTCGTCGCCTTCAAGAACTCGGGCAAGTTCAACACCCGCTACTCGACCCTGGAATTCCAGGACGTGGCCAACCTTGACGACGGTGACATGTGGCCGGTGTCGTACGCGATCCAGAAGTGGAGCCCCGCCGTAGAGCAGAAGGTCATCGAACTGGTGAAGGCCGCGGTCTCCTGACCGTTGGCGCAATCGCCCCGCGCGGCGGTCTCGCGACTCGCGCGTGGGCCTTAGGCGGGCTGGCGCGAGGCGCTGGCGTGGGCGCCGTGGCCCTCGGGTCAGTTCTCGGGCGAGCCCCGGTCGGTCGCCGGCTTCGAACCCTCCGTCAACCCGGCCGCTTCAGCGCGCGCCTGGTCCACGATCCGGCGGGCCGCCGACCGGGCCTCCGACAGCATGCGCTCGGCCTCGCGCTCGGCCGTGGTCCGATGGTTGTCGGCCTGTTCCTGAGCCAGTCGAAGGATCTGCTCGACTCTGGTACCCAGCCCGGAGAGGGTCGGGCGCTCCGCCGGCGGCTGGACGATTGCCTCCCCGCTGACCGCATCCGCCCCCGAGCCGAACATGGACAGCACAACGCCCGCCACGCCGACGACGATGCCAGGCCAGATCGCGGCCGCGCCGAGGTAGGCGCCGCCCACGGCACCGACCCCGAGCCCGACCAGCAGCGCCGAGAACGACTTGCCGGCTCTCCCCATCGGCCCCTCCCGACATCGCATGCTGCCCATCCGATCCGTTCCACGGTCCCAGGCCACGTCAAACCGGGGCTTCTGCCGCTACCTCCGGCCGGGACCGCGGCGCGAATTGCCCCGGTCGGGCATCCTGGGGCACGTGTCGGCGGACCGGTTCCAGCAGGATCGCCCGACCGGCCGCTCCGGCCGGATGGAGTGCCGCGCCGGTGATGGGGAGTTCGTGATGAGCCGTGCCGCCAGCCCGTCGGGATCGACACAGCCGGTGGTGCTGCGGCTCCCGTTCCAGGGCACCTGGATCGTGCGCAACAGTCCGGCCCGTCGGGTCCCGAGTCACGGTACCCACGCCTTCGGCGCGAGCCACGCCATCGACTTCGTCGCCGTCCGCGACGGGCGGACGGCAGCCGTGCGGGACTGGCGGACCACCTGGTCGGTCGAACCGGTGGACCGGTTCTACGCCTTCGACCAGCCGATCGTCGCGCCCGCCGCCGGCCGGGTCGTATCCGCGCGGGACGGCGAGCCGGACCTGGTGGCCCGGCGCTCGCCGCTCGCCGGCGTCCGGTATGCATTGACCCAGGCGTCGCGGGCCCGGCAGGGTGCCCGTGGGCTCGCCGGCAACCACGTCGTCCTCGACCTGGCCGACGGCGGGCCCTACCTGGTGGTCGCCCACCTGCGTCGCGGCACGGTGGCGGTGCGACCGGGCGAGGTGGTGGCCGCCGGCCAGCCGCTGGGCCGGTGCGGCAACTCGGGCAACTCCACCCAGCCCCACGTGCATCTTCAGGTGATGGACGACGTCGACCCGTTCACGGCCGCCGGCGTGCCGATCGTCTTCCGCGACTACCGCGTCCGTCGTCGCGGCGGTGCCGAGGAGTTGGTGCGCAACGGCGTGCCGGACAACGGCGACATCGTCGAAGCGGTCGGGCCTGCCAGCTCACCTGACGCGGGTCACTCCGGCCGGGGATCGTCCGGCATGGCGTAGCGAGGGCGGTGGCGTCGTCCGTGCGTCCGGTCGCCGCGTACGCCAGACCGGGGACCTGCTGTCGACCAGCAGTGTCCCGACGTCGCCGGGTCACCGTCGGGCGGCCTCCGGATCGGGGGACGGCTCCGGGTGGGGTGGTATTCCCGCCGGTCGCCCGCGCACCGGCAGCTCGCTGCTCTGCGGCCTGCTCGCCTCGACCGGGGTCGCCGGCCGGCCGGAGGCGTACTTCCGGGTGGCCCAGGCGGTGTCCTGGCTGCGCGCCGAGCAGACCCAGCTCTGGTACGTCGGCGACGCCGGCGCGAACGGCCGGGCACCGCGGTACGACCTGGACGGCATCGACGAGCTGCT
Organism: Micromonospora yasonensis; assembly: GCF_026013475.1. Taxonomy (GTDB): domain Bacteria; phylum Actinomycetota; class Actinomycetes; order Mycobacteriales; family Micromonosporaceae; genus Micromonospora; species Micromonospora yasonensis. The sequence goes on from NZ_JAPDPH010000030.1 coordinate 6,547, forward strand.
CGGGACCATCGAGGCGCACCAGGCCGCCTGGGACGAGTGGTTCACCGCGTACCGGATCGTCCCGCACCGGGTCCGGTACGAGGATCTGGCGGCGGACCACTGGATCGCCCGTCACCGGTCCGGGACGTGACCTTGACCACCCTCACCCGGCGGCGACGCGTAGGGGCAGGTCATCGGTCGTTACCCGGCGGTTAAAGTGGGTGTTGCGAAGTCGCGCTCCGATCAGGGTGCGGCTTCGTAGCGCTTCACGGGATCCGTGGAGCCCAGCCGTTCCGACGTTCTCCGGGCCAACCGAATCGGAGTGGCTGCACCCCCACCGCCCGACCGGCGCGTCCGGCGGGCCAACCCGGAACGGAGTAAGTCCACGCCATGAGCGTGACTACGCAGGATGCTGCTGCCCCGGCCGAGCACGTGGACCCCGCCCCGCGTGGCCGCCTCGACCGCTTCTTCGAGATCACCCGCCGGGGGTCGACGGTCAAGCGCGAGGTGCTCGCCGGACTCACCACCTTCGCGACGATGGCGTACATCGTCGTGCTCAACCCGCTGATCATCGGCACCGCCCCGGACAAGGACGGCAACCTGCTCGGCATCGCGCCGGTCGCCGGGGTCACCGCCCTCGTCGCCGCGGTCATGACGATCATGATGGGCGTGGTCGGCCGGGTGCCGTTCGCCGTGGCGACCGGCCTGGGCCTGAACGCCTTCGTCGCGTACGCGGTCGCCTCCCAGATGACCTGGGCCGAGGCCATGGGCCTGGTGGTGATCGAGGGTCTGATCATCACCGTGCTGGTGTTGACCGGTTTCCGGAAGGCCGTCTTCCGCGCCATCCCGGCCGAGCTGAAGGCCGCCATCGCGGCCGGTATCGGCCTGTTCATCGCCCTGATCGGCTTTGTCGACGGCGGTCTGGTCCGGGCCGGCACCGGCGTGCCGCTGCAGCTCGGCTCGGGCAGCAACGGCACGCTGCACGGCTGGCCCACGGTTGTCTTCCTGGTCGGCCTGCTGGTCACCGGCATCCTGGTCGCCAAGAAGGTCAAGGCCGGCGTCCTGATCGGCATCGTGGCCACCACGGTCGTCGCGGTGGTCGTCAACGCGTTCGCCAAGCCCGGCGCGGCCCTCGTCGGCGGCAAGCCCAACCCGGACGGGTGGCGGCTCAACGTCCCGACCCTGCCGGACCCGCTGGTCCAGAAGCCCGACCTGCACCTGCTCGGCAACGTGTCGTTCAGCGCGTTCGCGCACGTCGGCGTGATGACCGCGCTGCTGCTGGTGTTCACCCTGGTCCTCGCCGACTTCTTCGACGTGATGGGTACCACGGTGGGCCTGGCCAAGCAGGCCAACCTGGCCACCAAGGACGGCACCGACATGCCCCGGCTGGGCAAGGTGCTCTTCGTCGACGGTGTCGCCGCCGTCGCCGGTGGCGCGGGCAGCGCCTCCTCCGCCACCACCTACGTGGAGTCCTCCTCGGGCATCGCGGACGGTGGCCGTACCGGTCTGACCAGCGTGGTCACCGGCGTGCTCTTCCTCGGCGCGCTGCTGCTCACCCCGTTGGTGACGCTGGTGCCGAGCGAGGCCGCCGGCCCGGCCCTGGTGATCGTCGGCGCGCTGATGATCCGCCAGGTCAAGGACATCGACTTCACCGACGTGGGCGTCGCCGTCCCGGCGTTCCTGACCATGACCCTCATGCCGTTCACCTACTCGATCACCAACGGCATCGGCGCCGGCTTCGTCAGCTGGGTGGCGATCCGGGTCGCGCAGGGCAAGGGCCGCCAGATCCACCCGCTGATGTGGGCGGTCGCCGTCGCGTTCGTGATCTACTTCGCCATCAACCTGGTCAAGGCCGTCACCGGCGTCAGCTGACCGGTCGTCCGTCGCGCCCCCGCTGCCCCCGGCCCGAGGCAGCGGGGGCGCGGCGTATCCGGATCATGGGTTAGAGTGCCGTCGCGCGGACACGCGACCGTCGTGGGCGCAGGGGAGATGAGGCCATGGACCGCCATGAGCTTCGTTCTCCATGCCTTTTTCCGGGTCGCGCGCTGACTGACTGAGACACCGCGGCCCGGGTCGCTCCACGACCTTGGGAGTTTCGCGTTGTCTTTTCCTGACCTGACCACCGACCGTCTCGTGCTGCGCCACTGGCCGGCCGAGGAGGCCGAAGCCGTCGTCGCCGGTGAGCGCCGTCCGCACTGGGCGGCGGACTACCCCTTCGAGGGCGACCGGATGATCGCCGGCCTGCTCACCCGCGAGCCGGACCGGCCGCACGGACACTTCCAGATGATCGAACGGGAGACCGGCCTGACCGTCGGCGGGATCGGGCTGAAGCTGCCGGTCCTCGACGGCGCGGTCGAGTTCGGGTACGGCATCGTCCCGTCCCGGCGCTGCCGGGGCTACACCACCGAGGCGGTCCGGGCGCTGGTCGCCTTCGCCCGCACCGTACCCGGGGTGGCGGAGGTCTTCGCCACCGTCAATCCGGCCAACGCGCCCTCGGTCCGCGTGCTGGAGAAGGCCGGTCTGCGCCACACCGGCACGGTGGCCTCCGACGAGGGGCCGCTGCACCGGTACGTCGCCGAGTAGGCCCGGCCGGCCCGGCGGCGCCACCGCCGCCGGGCCGGCCACCCTCGTTGTAGGGACATGAGCTACGCCGACGTCAACGGGGTGCGTCTCTGGTACGAGGTGCACGGCACCGGAAAGCCGCTGGTGCTGCTGCACGGCGGCTACGGGTCGGTGGAGATGTTCGGCCCGATCCTGCCCGCCTTCGCAGCGCGCCGCCGGGTGATCGCGGTCGACCTGCAGGGGCACGGCCGCACCGCCGACGTGGACCGCCCGCTGCGGTACGAGTCGATGGCCGACGACATTGCCGCGCTGCTGCGTCACCTCGACCTGCCGGCGGCCGACCTGTTCGGCTACTCGCTCGGCGGCGGGGTGGCCCTGCGTACCGCGATCCAGCATCCCGGGCTGGTCCGTCGGCTGGTGCTGGTCTCCACGCCGTACCGCCGGCAGGGCTGGTACCCCGAGGTGCTGGCCGCGATGGCCACCCATGGCGAGCAGGTCGCCGAGCAGATGCGTGGCACTCCGCCGCACCAGCTCTACGAGCGGGTGGCGCCGCGCCCGCAGGACTGGCCGGCGCTCTGGGCCAAGACCGGTGAGCTGCTGCGCCGCGAGTACGACTGGTCCGCCGAGGTGGCGGCGCTGGCCCTGCCGGTGCTGCTGGTCTACGCCGACGCCGACTCGATCCCGGTCCACCACATGGCCGACTTCTTCGGGCTGCTCGGCGGCGGGCACCGGGACGCCGGCTGGGACGGCAGCGACCGGCCGGCGTCCCGGCTGGCCGTGCTGCCCGGCCTGACCCACTACGACGTCGTCGGCTCCCCGGAGGTGCCAGCCGTCGCGCTGCCGTTCCTCACCCACGAGGTCCGCGCGCCCGAGTGACCGCCCGGCGCGCCAGCACCCCGCCGAGGAGCAGTGCCGCCAGCCCGATTCCCCACCAGAACCGGCCGCCCACGCCCCACGGCGGGTCGGCGTCGCGGACCAGTCCGGAGTGGACGACGCGGTCCGCCACGTCGATCGCGAGCACCTGCTCGGGCGCGGCGAGCACGGTGGTGGGCGCGGCCGCTCCCGGGGCCAGCGCGAGCACCGCCACCGACCGCACGTGCCCGTACGCGGTCCGCTGGTCCATCTCCATCGGCTGGTCGAAGCGGGCCGGCGTCGCCGGGTCCGGCCGGTAGGCGACCACCAGCGCGGAACCGTCCGGCCGCCAGCCGAGCAGCCGGATGGTGGTGACGCCCGAAACCGCGGGCAGCTCCAGCGCACCCAGGTCCTGGCCGGTTGCCGGGTCGACGTGGCGCAGCCGCCAGCGGGTGCTGTCCGGGTCCCGGCTGACCAGGGACAGGCTGCCGTCCGGCAGCCAGGCGCCCTTGCCGGCCAGCCCGGTCTCGGGCGGCAACGGGAAGGAGGTGATCGACTGCCCGTCGGCGTCGGCGATGAGCACCTTGTCGCCGATCCGCCAGGCCAGCCGACTGCCGTCGGCCGTGAACGCCACCGGATCGCCGAAGATCGGCAGTTGCTCGGTCTCGAGCAGCCGTACCGCCCGGCCGGTGTCGAGCCGGACCAGGCTCAGCACGTTCGCGTAGGCGCTGCGCTCCGGGTTGGTCGGGACGGTGTCCCGGACCACCAGCGACTTCCCGTCCGGGGCCCAGCCGGCCGGCTCGGTCGTCACGCTGCCCGGCACCACGCTGGGCAGGTGCCGGATCACCCCGTCGACCAGGTCCACCAGGTCGACCCGCGGATGCTCGCTGCTGCCGCCCGGCGCGGCGATCCGCCGGCCGTCCGGGGAGAGCAGCACCTCCTCGCCCACGGGGGCCTCGTACCCCACCTGGTAGGTCCGGTAGCGGTCGGCGTCCGCACCGACGATGCCGATGGTGCCGTTCTCGTCCAGCAGCCCGGTGAGGCCGCGCGCCTGCCCACTGAAGATCACCGACGCCGGACCGAGCCGGGGCCGGTCGGTGGCGTGCAGCGCGCCGAACACCGGCAGGCCAATCCGGTCCGGCAGCGTCGGGCCGTCCACGCCGGCCGGTGCCGGCCCCACGCCGCCCGCACGCCCGGCCAGCGGCACGAGCGCCACCAGCATCAGGACCGCGGCGACGCCCGCGGCCATCCGCCGCCGCGTCCGGCGCGCGGTCCGCACCGCGCGGTCGTGCACCGGGTACGCGGGCACCTCGGCCGCCGCCTCCCGCAGCGCCTCCCGCAGCCGTACGCTCATCGCCCGCTCCTCTCCGCCGGCCGCTCCACCAGGTCGGGGACGAGGTCGCGGAGCCGGCGTACGGCGTCGTGCCCGTGCCGCTTGACCGTGCCCAGCGAGCAGCCCAGCGCCTCGGCCACCTGCGCCTCGGTCAGGTCCTCGTAGAACCGGAGCACCACCACCGCCCGCTGGCGGGGGGTGAGCCGGCGCAGCGCGGCCACCACGCTCAGCCGCAGCGCGGTGTCCTCGGTGTGGTCGCCACCGCCGCGCTCGACCGGCTGGGCGTCCAGCCGTTCCGCCACCCGCCGCCGGCGCCACCAGGAAACCTGCTGGTGGTACATGGCCCGGCGCACGTACGCCTCCGGGTCGCCGTCGCGGACCCGCCGCCAGTGCCGGTACGTCCGCGCCAGGGCGCTCTGCAACAGGTCCTCGGCGAGCTGATGGTCCCCGGTGAGCAGGTACGCGGTCCGGGACAGCGCGGCCGAGCGCTGCACCACGAACTCGTGGAACGTCTCCGACATGCCCACCCCCTCGTCCATTACAGACGCCACCCGCCCGGTGAATGGTTGAGGGGCCAGGCGGGCGGGTGCGGACTCCCGGTCCACACCCGCCCCCCGGGCCGGTCAGATGGCGAAGCCGCCGTCGGCGTCGATCACCGCCCCGGTGACGTAGCCGGCGTCGGGGCCGGCGAGGTGGGCCACCACGGCGGCGATCTCGGCCGGTGCGGCATACCGGCCGAGGGCGGTGAGACCGGCGATCGCCCCCGCGTTCGGCCCGTCCGCCGGGTTGGCGTCGGTGTCGGTGGGGCCGGGGTTCACCAGGTTGACGGTGATGCCCCGGGGCCCCAGCTCGCGGCCGAGCCCCTTGGTCAGCCCGACCAGCGCGGTCTTGCTCATCGAATAGAGCGCCAGGCCCGGGAAGGGCGTCCGGCGGGCGACGTTGCTGCCGATGTTGATGATCCGGCCGCCCTCGCCCAGGTGCCGGGCCGCCGCCCGCGCCGCCAGGTACGGCGCGCGGATGTTGACCGCGAGCGTCCGGTCCAGCTCGGTGGCGCCCAGTTCGTCGACCGGCCCGACCAGGAAGACGGCCGCGTTGTTCACCAGAATGTCCAGCCGGCCCAGCTCGGTGGCCGTGCGGTCCACCGCCGCGCGTACCGCCTCCGGGTCGGCACTGTCGGCGGCGAGCACCAGCCCGCGCCTGCCCGCCGCCTCGATCTGCTTGCCCACCACCGCGGCCCGCTCGGCGTTCGTCTCGTAGGTCAGGGCCACGTCGGCCCCCTCGGCTGCCAGGCGCAGGGCGATGGCCGCACCGATGCCCCGCCCGCCGCCGGTGACCAGGGCGACCTTTCCGTCCAGTGTCGTCATGGGACCAGCCTTGTCGTCCCGCCGGCTGGCGTCTGGCGGCGATCGGACGACGCGTTCGCCGGCTCGGCTCACCGCTCGTCGACGGGAGGTTCCGAGTCGATCAAGGCAGTCGGCGGGCCAGCCAGGGCAGCAGGGCGTCGCCCTGCAGCCGCTGGAACGCCCGGACCGTGGGGATGCCGGGCGGTGGGGGCTGCCGGGCCGCGTCCAGGAAGAAGCCGGCGAACCCGGCCAGCACCCCGGTCACCGCGGCCGGGTCCGCGCCGGCGGTGAGCGGCCGGGCGCGCAGCAGCGCCTCCGCGTCGTGTCCGCCGTGCACCTGCGCGTTGACCAGCACCAGCAGGCTGTCCAGCCAGGCCGGCCCCCGGCAGGCCCACGGCCAGTCGACCACGCTGACCGTGCCGTCCGGGCCGATCAGCAGGTTGTCGGCGCGGATGTCCAGGTGGCACAGGGTTTCCCCGGCCAGCCCGGCGAGCCCGCGCTCGGCGGCGGCGCACAGCTCGGGCAGCCGGTCCCGGGCCCACGGGGCCAGGTCGGCCGGCGGGTCGGCGGCGATCCGCTGCCAGCCGGCGAAGTCGTACCCGAGCTGCTCGGCGGCCGTGGGAGCCGCCGCCACCGCCGCCGGGGTGAGCACCGCGGCCATCGCCTCCAGGGTGGACAGCACCGCGGCGAGCTCGGCGGCGTCCCACGGGGTCGACGGGTGCCGGCCCTCGACGTCGGCGAAGACCAGCGCCACCCAGTCACCGTCGTCGTAGCTGCCGAGCAGCCGGGGCGCGGGGGTGCCGGGTGGCAGGGCGGCGGCGACCAGCGCCTCGGCCCGGTGCAGGTGCGGGCTGCGGTCGTTCTGGGCCGGGCTGACCGCCTTGACGAAGGCCCGCCGGCCGCCCGCGGTGCGCACCCGGTCGGCGGTGCCGGGGGAGAAGCCTCCGTGCTGCGAGACCGCCGTCACCACCCGGTCGCCGAGGATCTCCTCGACCGCGACCCGGACGTGGTCGGGCAGGTCGGTCCAGCGGATCCGGGTCTTCGTCGCGCTTGTCACCACCCCACGGTGCGGGAGCCCGCCCGGCCCGGGCAAGCGATTACCGCGCCGCGGCGGTGTACCGGAGGACGACCACGCCGCTGTCGAAGGGGCGCGTCTCGACCAGGGTGAACCGGTGCGGGGCGAAGCCCCGGTCGGCCAGCGGGACGCCGCTGCCGACCACCACCGGGTTGAGCTTGACCACCAGTTCGTCCACCTCGCCGAGCAGCTGCCCGGCGAGGTGGCCGCCGCCGCAGAGCCAGATGTCGCCGCCGGGCCGTTCCTTCAGCTCGCGGACGAAGGCCACCGCGTCGCCGGCGACGATCTCCACCTGCGGGTCGTCGGACGGGGGCAGTGAGCGGGACAGGACGTACTGCTTCAGGTGCGCGTACGGGCTGGTCACGCCGGCCTTCAACGCCGGCTCGTAGGTGCCGCGGCCCATCAGCAGGGCGTCGAACCGGCCCGCCGGCGGCGACTCGATGCCGAACTGGGCGTGGGTGAAGGTGGGGAAGGTCTGGGGCCATTCGGCGGCCAGGTGGGCCAGCACGTCCGGGTCCGGCACCAGCGGGAAGAAGTCGTACGACCCGTCGGGGGCGGCGATGAAGCCGTCGAGGGTGGTGGCGACGTAGTACACGAGCTTGCGCAAACCGACTCCGATGTCCGGGATAACCACGACGGCCGTCGTGGTTGATGACAACCTACAACACCTGTCGTGGTTATTGCTAGGGTGATGCCATGGCCAGGAACCCGGAACGCCGCGTCCTGCTCGCTGACGCCGGGCTGCGGGTGCTCGCCGCCGCCGGCGCACGCGGGCTGACCCACCGCGCGGTCGACGCCGAGGCGGGCGTGCCGACCGGCACCGCCTCCAACTACTTCCCGTCCCGGGCCGCTCTGCTCGCCGGCCTGGCCGAGCGGATCTTCGACCGGATGGCCCCCGACCCGGCGATCCTGGCCGACCTCGGCCGGCGGGAGCCGTCCCTCGCGCTGCTCACCGACTACCTGCGCTACGTCGTCGAGCGCACCACCCGCGAGCCGGACCTCACCCGCGCCCTGTTCGAGCTGCGGCTGGAGGCGTCCCGCCGGCCCGAGCTGCGGCAGGCGCTCGGCGACGTGCTCCGTAAGGGGTACGCCGACGACGTGGCCTTCCACGTCGCCGCCGGGCTGCCCGGCGGCGCCTTCGAGGTGGCCCTGCTGCACTACGCGGTGGACGGGTTCCTGCTCGACCGGCTCACCACCTCCGTCGATGCCGGGTTCGACGTCGAGCAGGTGGTTTCCGCCCTGGTCTCCCGTCTGGTCGGCGCCGCCACCGGTTGACCGGGCTCCGCCCAGGTATGTCCCTCCGGGCAGCGGGAAACCGGCACGGGACGCCCCTGGGGAGGAGCAACGGATGACGGATGGCACGGGACTGACCATCGGAGTGCTCGGCTCGTACGGCGGCCGCAACCTCGGCGACGAGGCGATCCTCAGCGGTCTGCTGGCCGACCTCCGGCGGCAGGAGCCGAAGGCCCGGATCATCGTCTTCTCCCGGAACCCCGCGCACACCGCGCTGGCCCACCCAGACGTGGAGGCGGTGCCCTGGGAGGGCGTCAGCCGGGTCGACTCGTCGCTGATCCTGGAGCAGCTCGACCTGCTCATCCTGGGTGGCGGCGGCATCCTCTACGACCGGGAGGCCCGCCGCTACCTGCGGGTGGTCCGGGTCGCCCAGGAGCGCGGCCTGCCGCTGCTCACGTACGCGGTGGGAGTCGGCCCGCTCAGCGACGGCGTGGACACCGGCATGGTGCGGGAGACCCTGGCCGGGGCGATCGAGGTGACCGTGCGGGACCAGGAGTCCCGGATGGTGCTGGAGGAGGCGGGCCTGCTGAACCCGATCACCGTCACCGCCGACCCGGCTTTCCTGCTCGATCCGGAGGACTTCCCGGCGAGCTGGCTGCGCGAGGAGGGCGTGCCCTCCGGGAAGCGGCTGGTCGGGTTGAGCGTCCGCGAGCCGGGCCGGGCGGCCGAACGCCTCGACGTGGACGGCTACCACCGGCTGCTCGCCCAGATCAGCGACTTCCTGGTGCACCGGATTGACGCGTACGTGCTCTTCGTGCCGATGGAGCGGGACGACATCCGGCACTCGCACGGGGTGATGTCGCACATGGTCGCCGCCGAGCGGGGCCGGATCCTGCACAACGACTACTCGCCCCGGCAGGTGCTCGGCCTGATGAAGCACTTCGACCTCGCGGTCGGCATGCGGCTGCACTTCCTGATCTTCGCGGCCATGATGGGCACGCCCTTCCTGCCCCTGCCGTACGCCGGCAAGGTCTTCGACCTGGCCCAGCGGCTCGGGGTGCCGGCGCTGCGCGGCGTGGAACGCGAGGTGGAGGGCCCGCTGCTGGCCGAGGTGGACCGGCTGTGGGACGAGCGGGAGGCGCGGGCCGACGAGACCGCCCGGCGGGTGTCCGAGGTGTGCGAGCAGGCCCGGGGCACCTCGCACGTCACCCGGGGGGTGCTGGACAGCCTCCGGTCGCGCGGCCTGGTCCGGTCCGGTGCCGGCTGAGCGGGCCCGCGCCGGCGTCAGACCGCCGGGCCCCGCCAGTTGTAGATCCACGGGCGGTCGTGCCGGTCGTCCGACTCCAGCTCGTAGATCTGCGCCTCGGCCAACCCCTCCGGACCGACGTGGTGGTGGGTCAGCGGCGGACGGCCGTTGCTGTCCAGCTCGACGGTGACCGTCTCACCGTCGGCCGTGCCGCCCACCAGCGGGATCTGCGCCGTGGATGTCATGCGCCCATCCTGCCCCGGAGATCCCCGGCCCGCAGCGGGATGGCGGGGCAGCGGGCGGGCGGTTCCCGGGACTAGGGTCCAGAGATGGCGGACACGACGATCGACCCCACACTCGGTCCGGTCCTCGCCCGTACGGGTGACGAGCGGGCGGTGCTCGAATCGTTCCTCGACTTCCACCGGGCCATCGTGCAGCGCAAGGCACGGGGTCTCGCCGACGCCGATGCCGGTCGGCGCCTGGTGCCCTCCCTGACCACGCTGGCCGGCCTGCTCAAACACCTCGCCCTGGTGGAACAGAACTGGCTGGCCCGCCTGTTCGCGCCCGAGCCGGGCGACGTCTACATCACCTCCGAGGAGGAGGCCGAGGCGAGCTTCACCCTCGGCCCGGCCGACACCGTCGAGACCCTCGCGGCCACGTACGAGGCGGCCTGCGCGCGGTCCCGGGCGATCGCCGCGCGGTTCGACCTGGACCACGTGGTGCCGCACCCGCAACTCGGCGAGGTGTCGCTGCGCTGGGTGCTGGTCCACCTGATCGAGGAGACCGCCCGGCACGCCGGGCACGCGGACATCCTCCGCGAGCTGACCGATGGCCAGACCGGGGCCGTCTGAGCCGGTTCAGTCCCGGGGCAGCAGGCCGGCCGGATACTCCATCCCGTCGACGGTGCAGGCCGCGGCGGCCACCCGCGCCGCGTAGCGGGCCGCGTCGAGCGGGGACGCGCCGCGGAGCCGGGCGGCGATCAGGCCGGCGGCGAACGCGTCGCCCGCGCCGTTGGTGTCCACCACCGGGGCGGGCGGCGCGGTGGCCGGTACCCGGACCGGCGGGGTGTCCGGGGCGTGCAGGGTCGAGCCGGCCGCGCCGGAGGTCACCAGCACCGTCCGGGGCGCCAGTTCGGCCGCCACCTTGCCGGCCCGGTCGTCGAGCCGGACGTCGCTGACGAAGACCAGGTCGGCCGCGTCCGCGAAGGGCCGGTGGTAGTCGTTCTCGCCGTCCCAGTCGTGCAGGTCCGTGGAGAGCGACACCCCGTCGGGCAGGCTCGCGCGCAGGGCCGGCAGCGTGTCCCGGGCCCAGTCCATGATCGATACGTGCACGTGCGCCGCCTCGCGGACCAGCGCGGTCAACTCCGCCTCGGCGAACGGCGCCGGGCCCGACCAGGGGCGGGGGTCGTAGAGCGACATCCGGCGGCCGGCCGGATCCACCATGTTCACCGAGCGGCGGGTGCCGGCCGGGGCGTCGACCAGCACCGCGCGTACCGAGGTCCGGGCCAGCGCCGCCCGGACCACGTCGCCGGCCGGGTCCATGCCCAGCACGTCGACGAGCCCCACCCGCAGGCCCAGGGCGTGCGCGGCGAGCGCCACGCCGGCGCCGGTGTTGCCAATCCGCAACTCGATCGGTGGGACGGCCAGCGAGTCGGCGGCCGGCAGGGGCAGGGCGGGTACCTGGGCGCGGATGTCGACCCCCAGGCCGCCGATCACGAGCAGATCGAGCATGGCGCCGACGGTAGCGAGTCACGGCGGTGGTCCGCCCGCCCGGGTGCCGCTGTCCTATTCCAGGACGTGCGGCTCCGGCTGGTCGGGCACCGGGCTGGTGCGCTGCATCCGGGCCCGGGTACGGTCCACCGCTCCACGGGCCAGGGCCAGATCGAAGACGTTGCGGAAGACGGTCGACAGGTCGGGATCGCGGTCCAGCGCGCCGGCGAAGCTGATCGACGACGCGCTGAAGACGAAGCCACCGTTCGGCTTCTCGACGAGGACCATGGACGCCCCGCCGCCGACGTTCTGCCCGCGCGCGATGACGTCCTCGGGGGCCGCCTCGGCGGGCAACCCGAGCAGGGTGTCGACCTCCCAGCCGCTGGCGCCGCCGTTGTACCCCCTGGTGCCGAACTGGCTGCCCACCGTCAGCCGGGTGCCGGCCAGCAGCGGGTGGTCGCGGACCACCGCGTACGGCGCGAACGTGAACCAGCTGGCGCTGGTGTAGTTGACGCCGAGCACCTGCGAGGCGGGCAGGCCGAGGGAGTTGAACGTGTCCCGCTTGCCCGCGGAGGTGCGGAAGCTGATCGCGCTGCCGTCGTCGCTGAACGCGACGCGCTCGTAGATGCCGTTGCCGCCCGCGTAGATCACGCGGCCGCCGCCAGCCTCGTAGTCGGCCAGGTGCTGGCGCATCGCCTCGGACCAGTACTCCGGGTGGCTACCCAGCACGAGCGCCTTGTAGCTGCTCAGCCAGCTGCCCGACGCGTGCAGGTCGGCGTCGTCGTAGCAGTCGAAGGCGAGGTTCTGCTTCGCCATCCACCGCAGGAGCATCACGTCCGACCACATGGTGTGCTCCAGGCAGGCGGTCGGCTCGACGCTCCACTCGGTGGACGGGCGGCGCAGCGTCAGGGTCCGCACGCCGCTGAGGTCGCCGCAGTACTGGTTGTGCCCGCCCCAGGTGTTGTAGGCGTGGTAGGTGTTGCTCGGCACGAGGAACGCGATGTCGTTGGTCGGCTGCTGGGGCCGGACGACGAACGGCACATACCGCCGGAGCTGGTGCGGGCCTTCGAGGCGGACCGCGTACAGCCCGGAGGGCCAGTCCTCCGGGATCGTCAACTGGTAGCTGTCCGACCAGCCGCAGCCGCGCTGCAGGTAGCCGGTCGGCAGCAATTGCAGCTTGCCGGTGACGCTGGTGGCGTCCGTCACCACCACCGGGCCGCCGGTGCTCGGGGCCACCCGTACCACGGACGCCGTGAACGACGGGAAGGTGCTGGACACGGCCACCCGTACCGGCTGTCCGGGGGTGACGCTCGGGGTCTGCGCGTACCCCTGGAGCGCAGCCCGGCTCTGCATGGTGAATCCGCTGCCGACACCCTTTCCGGAGCCGCCGTTGACCCAGGTGGCCTTCTGGTCGGTGCCCGCGGTGGCCCAGTTGTTCAAGCGGTAGTAGGTCAGGCTGCCGACGGCCGGTTTGGTCGGGTCGCTCGGCTTCACGCCGTACAGCGCACCCTGCCCGGCGAACATCAGGCCGTTCATGCCGAGCTCGGTGAATCCGCGGCCCAACCGGAAGCCCGAGCCCTTGGCCCAGAGGCCGCTGCCGAGGTGCCGGTACCAGAAGATGTCGCCGAACCGCCAGGCGAAGATGACGCCGGAAGCGTCCGCCTGGAGTTGGTAGCTCTTGAAGTCCCGGCCGATCCGGGAGCCACCGGTCCACCGTCCGGTCGACGGGATGTACCGGTATCCGTACAGGTCGCCGTCGGCGTCCACGCCGTAGATCGCCCCGTCGAAGCCGAACACCCGGGGGAACTTGTTCAAGCCCATGGCGACCTGCCGGCTGGTGCCCCAGTAGCCGGCGCCGGTGGTGTAGTTGGTGCAGACGTAGCGGTGGTAGAGGACGGTCCCGTCGGCCCGCACCCCGTACAGCGAGCCGTCGGTGCTGCCGAGCACGGTGACGAACTGGTTCCAGCCCGACCCGATCTTCCGGCCGGAGCCGGACGCCCAGCCGCTCACGCCCGTCTCCCAGCCCCAGTGCCGGTACCACAGCAGCGATCCGTCGGCCTGGATCGCGTAGAGGACGCCGTCGCCGCCGCCGACGAGCTGGATGAACCGCTGCTCCGGGTCGTAGCTCGGCGTCGCCGCCGCGGCCGGTGCGGTGTCGGTCGCGAGCACCGCCGGCACGGCGGTCGCCGTCACCGCCAGGACACTGCCGCTGCGGAGTACGCCACGACGAGTGATCTGCCGCGGATTGCGCGATGCCATCTGGAACAGCCTTTCCCCGTGAACCCGAGGGAACCTAGCGTGCGAGTGCGCCGAGGTGGAACCCCGCCGGCGGGAGTGGCTCGAAAATCATTCGAGTATTCAGCAATTTCGACCGTTCGGAGGACGGGCCCGCGCGGCGTGGTCGACCGAGACCGTCACCAGCCCTCCGGCTATCCTCGACAGTCGTCACGAGGAGGCACAGGTGCTGGTCATCCACGGATCGTGGCTGGTCGGCGCCGGTCTCGCCGTCTGGGCGGAGGACAGCGCCCGTCCGGCCACCACGCCGCGCCGTCCCGGCCGGGCACCGCGCGAGCGTCCCCACCCGTTCGCCGCCGACCACGCCGCGCTGGCCGCCGCGCTCGGCGAGCACCCGGGCGAGGCGACCACCGTCCTGCTCACCATCCCCACCCGGGCCGGCGCGCCGCTGGACTCACCGGAACTGGTCCGGGTCGCCGTCGCCGACCGGGTCCGCGGCCGGGTCACCCTGGCCGACTGGCGGGCGCCCGCCCTGGTGTACGCCCCGGACGTCGCGCTGCCCCTGCTGCGCGCCCTCGACCAGCTCGCCGGGGTACCAGGGGCCAGCCTGCGGCACCTGTCCGAACTGGCCGGCTTCGCCGCCGACCTGGTCGCCCGGGGACGGCTGCTGCCCGGCGTCGCGGACCTCCCGACGTCGTCGCCCGGCGAGGCGGCCCCGGGCACCGGGCCTGGCGGCCGGGCCGGAGGTGTTTCGGTCACCTCGTCCGGCCGTACCGGCCGGGGTGGGGTGGCCGTCCCGGCCAGGCGCGGCCCCCGGCGGGTCGACGCCACCGACGCGGTGACCGCCCGGGCCGTGTGGCGGCCGCTGCTCACCGGGCCGGACGCCGCCTGGGCGCGCTCGCTCGCCCTCGCCCTGCCCCCGGCGGCCCGCGCCGCGGCCTCGGCCGTGCCCGGCCGGCGTGGCGGCGTGCCGGCCGGCCGGGGCGCGGGGTCGGCTGCCCCGAGTGCCGCGCCGGCCGTCTCCGGCGGGCCGGACGATCCAGCCGGGGCGGGAGGCCCGGGGGACCTGGTCGCCGACGCGCTGGACGCGCTGACCGACGCCGCCGCCCGGGCGGCGCTCGCGGAGACGGCCCTGCACCGGGGGATGCGCCCCGGGTCGGTGCCCCGCTGGCTGGCCGCGCTCACCGGGCCGGAGCCGATCTTCACCGTCCCGCCGGCCGCACTGGACACCCTCCGTACCGAGCTGGACGCCTGGCAGCGGGACGCCGCGGGCGGCGCGGTACGGGCAGCCTTCCGGCTGGTCGAGCCGGCCGTCGACCCGGTGGCCGAGCTGGTCGAGGGCGGCGCCTGGCGGGTCGAGTTCGGCCTGCACCCGGCCGACGAGCCGGGCCTCGTGATCGACGCCGCGGACGTCTGGCAGGGGCCGGCGCGGGCGCTCGCCGACCGGGGCGTCGACCCGCAGGAGACCCTCCTCGCCGAGCTGGGCCGGGCCAGCCGCCTCTGGCCGGAGCTGGACGACGCGCTGCGTACCGCCACGCCGGAGGGGATGGAACTGGACGCGGAGGGGGCGCACCGGTTCCTCCGGGAGGGCGCGCCGGTGCTGCACGCGGCCGGCTTCGGGGTACTGCTGCCGTCCTGGTGGCGGCGTTCGTCCACCCGGCTCGGCGCCCGGCTGCGGGCACGCGGCCGGGCCGCCCCCGGCACGGTCGCCGCCGCCTCCGGCGGCCTCGGGCTGGACGCCCTGGTGGACTACCGCTGGGAGGTCGCGCTCGGCGACCAGCCACTGAGCGCCGAGGAGCTGGCCTCGCTGGCCGAGCTGAAGTCCCCGCTGGTCCGGCTGCGTGGCCGGTGGGTCGAGCTGGACCCGAAACGCCTGGAGGCCGGCCTGCGGCTGCTCCGCTCGGCCGGCGAGCTGAGCGTGGCCGACCTGCTGCGGATGGGCCTGGCCGAGGCCGACCGCCCGGACGAGCTGCCGGTGCTGGAGGTGACCGCGGACGGGGCGCTCGGCGAGCTGCTGGCCGGCGAGGCGGAACGGCGGCTCGCGCCGGCCGACCCGCCGTCCGGGTTCGCCGGCACGCTGCGGCCGTACCAGCGGCGGGGGCTGGCCTGGTTGGCGTTCCTCCAGTCGCTCGGGCTCGGCGGGATCCTCGCCGACGACATGGGGCTGGGCAAGACCGTGCAACTGCTCGCGTTGCTCGCCGGGGACCCGCCGGAGGTCGGGCCGACGTTGCTGGTCTGTCCGATGTCGCTGGTCGGCAACTGGCAGCGCGAGGCGGCCCGGTTCACGCCGGGGCTGCGTGTCCACGTCCACCACGGGGCCGAGCGGGCCCGGGGCGAGGAGTTCGCCGCCGCCGTGCACGCCGCCGACCTGGTCCTGACCACCTACTCGGTGGCCGCCCGGGACGCGTACGACCTGGCCGGGATCGACTGGCACCGGGTGGTGGTGGACGAGGCGCAGGCGATCAAGAACGCGGCCACCCGGCAGGCCGAGGCGGTCCGGTCGCTGCCCGCGCGGCACCGGATCGCGGTCACCGGTACGCCGGTGGAGAACCGCCTCGCCGACCTCTGGTCGATCATGCAGTTCGCCAACCCGGGCCTGCTCGGCCCGGCCGCGACGTTCCGCAAGCGGTTCGCCGAGCCGATCGAGCGGCACGGCGACGTCGAGGTGGCCGGGCGGCTGCGCCGGATCACCGGACCGTTCGTGCTGCGCCGGCTCAAGACCGACGCGTCGATCATCTCCGACCTGCCGGAGAAGCTGGAGATGGAGGTGCTCTGCAACCTCACCGCCGAGCAGGCGGCGCTCTACCGCGCGGTGGTCGACGACATGATGGCCAAGATCGAGTCCAGTGACGGGATGGAACGCCGGGGCCTGGTGCTGGCCACCATGACCCGACTCAAGCAGGTCTGCAACCACCCGGCGCAGCTGCTGCACGACGGCTCGGCGCTGCCCGGCCGGTCCGGCAAGCTGGAACGGCTGGAGGAGATCGTCGACGAGGCGCTCGCGGCGGGGGAGAAGGCCCTGCTCTTCACCCAGTACGCCGAGTTCGGCGGCATGCTGCGCGGCCACCTGTCGGCCCGTACCGGGCGGGAGGTGCTCCTGTTGCACGGCGGCGTCGGCAAGGCCGAGCGGGACGCGATGGTGACCCGGTTCCAGTCCCCGGACGGCCCACCGCTGTTCGTCCTCTCCCTCAAGGCTGGCGGCACCGGGCTGACCCTGACCGCGGCGAACCACGTGGTGCATGTGGACCGGTGGTGGAACCCGGCCGTCGAGGACCAGGCGACCGACCGGGCGTTCCGGATCGGCCAGCGCCGGCGGGTGCAGGTCCGCAAGTTCGTCTGCGCGGGCACCGTCGAGGAGAAGGTGGCCGCGATGATCGCGGACAAGCGCAGCCTGGCGCAGCGGGTGGTGGGCACCGGCGAGCAGTGGGTCACCGAGCTGTCCACCGAGACGCTGCGCGAGCTGTTCGCCCTGGAGTCCGGGGCGGTGGTCGAGTGAGTCCGGAACGGGAGCGGCCCCGGTTCGCGGAGTTCGGCCCGCCCCGGCGGGTTGACGGCGGGCTGAGGGCGCGCAGCACCCGGGGCGCGATCGGGCGGTCCTGGTGGTCCCGCCGGTTTCTGGAGGTGCTCGAGTCGTTCGCGCTCGGCACCCGGCTCACCCGGGGCCGGGCGTACGCGCGCAAGGGCCAGGTGCTCCGGCTCGACGTCGCCCCCGGGCGGGTCACCGCGAACGTGCAGGGCTCGCGGCCGGACCCGTACCCGGTGCGGATCGGCCTGGCGGCGTACCCGGACGAGGTCTGGGACCGGATCGAGGCGGACCTGGCCGGCCAGGCCTTCTTCAGCGCCCGGCTGCTCGCCGGTGACCTGCCTCCGGAGCTGGAGCAGCTGTTCGCCGCGGCGGGCGCACCGCTGTTCCCGGCGGACGTCGACGAGCTGGACCAGCGCTGCGGCTGCCCGGACTTCGCGGTGCCGTGCAAGCATCTGGCGGCCACGTTCTACCTGCTGGCCGAGGCGTTCGACGCCGACCCGTTCCAGCTGCTGCACTGGCGCGGCCGGAGCCGGGCCGAGCTGCTGGGTCGGTTGCGTACGCTGCGGGGCGGCGACGCCACCGCGGGCGGCGCAGCGGTCGACCGGGCGGCGACGCCGGACGGTGCGGGCGGCCCGGCGGGCGGCCGACCCCGGCCCGAGCCCGTCGCCGGTGCGGGGCGGGTGCTCGGCGGCCTGCCGGCCCCGGAGGACGAGGTGGACCGGTTCTGGTTGCCCCCGGTGCCGCTGCCCGACCGGCCACCCACCCTGGCGACCGGACCGGAGCTGCTGCTGCGCCAGCTCGGTCCCCCCGGGCCCGAACTCGGCGGCCCCGGCCTGGTCGAGCGGCTGCGCCGGGCGTACCGGGAGTTCGGTCGGCCCCGGCCGGCGGCGGACCCGGACGGCCCCGCGGCCCCGACCGGGTCATAGCCAGCGCCGTCGGAAACGCCACATGAGCCCGGCATTGGCCACCAGTACCAGGGCGCAGATCGCGCCGGCCAGTCGTCCGGCGAGTACGGTCATCGCCGGCAGCGAGGCCCACAGCACGATCGTCAACAGCATCAGATACCGGCCACGGCGGCCCTTGGCCCGGTGGTCGAGCCGGGCGAAGAACTCCGGGTCGCTCTCCCGCAACTGGCGGGTGATCTGCTCGAACCTGCGCTGATCCTCTTTGCTGAGCATGGCGGTGCCTTCCCCTCATTGCTTCAGCGGTTCGGCGGCTTACCCGCAACGGCGGCGGCTCACGCGCCGCTCCCGCGGCCACTTTCGCTCCGGCGGCGGGGCGCTGCGGATCTTCGCGTCGGAGGACCTCACGACGGGCTTATCCGGGCCTTGGGGTTTCCGGTGCGGCCGAGCGACCGAACGGCACGAACCGCCGCGCGGCAGGCGAAAACGTTTCGCCCCGGCGTTCACCCGCCGGGGCGGCCCTGCTCCTGGTCGACTCCGATTCCGGCACTCTGGGCTGTTCGGCCGCCGGGATGACCCGGCATGCCGCAATCCGCCCCGCCTTCCCTGGCGGCGGGACGCAGCGGGACAGTCAGCGCAGCGGACGGTGGTGGTTGGCCGGGCGGGAGCCGGTCGGGCGGGGCCGGCCGGGTCGGGTGCCCCAGGGGCGGGTGCCACCCCAGCGGCGCGGCCGGCGGTGGTGCCGTGAAGGCTCGGTGCCGCCGGGGTGGCGGTCCGCGTCGTTGGACATGGTCAACCCCCGCTCTGGCGCCTGTGCGCCGTCACCGGGTTCAACGAGCGCGGCGTCGGGGAGGACGCTGTCGCCCCAGCCGTCGGTCAACCGCCGCGCCGGGGCAGCGGGAGTTGGCCGGGGAGCAGGTCGGAGGTGAGCGTGATCCCGGCCGCCCGCAACGCCGCGATCAGCGCGTTCTGCACCAGGTACGAGTCGGGTAGCTGCCAGCGGGCCTGTTCCGGGGCGACCGCCCAGCGGACCGTCCCCTCCGGCAGCCGGGTCGGCGGCGCCGCGATCCACGAGCCGGGGCCGTGCCGGACCACGTGGAAGCAGTGCTCCAGCTCCGGCCGGAGCGGATCGCCCGGACGGACCAGGAACATCCAGCGCCCCGTCGGGGTGACCAGAACCGGGCCGCGGACGCCGAATCCGGCCGGGTGGGTGGTGACCGCGTCCAGCACCCGCCGGCCGAGATGGGCGGCGACCTCCAGGACGTCGAACGCGCGCCCGGTGGGCAGCAGCACGCCGTGCGGCCGGTCCCGCCACCAGGTGGCCACCCGGGCCGGGTCGGCGCTCGCCGCATGCTCCCAGTTCTCCAGGGCGGGGTGGCAGCCGACGGTGGGACAGCCGGCCCGGCCGCACACGAAGCGGCGGTTCGCCAGGCAGGCGCCCGGGGTCACCTCCCAGCCGTGCAGCGCGTAGCGGACGGCGACCCGGCGCAGCCGGACGCGTTCCAGAGGCGACAGGTGAGCCACGCGCGGTCCGACATTCCCCCACATGTGCGCCTCATCCCCTCTTTGTCCTGATTGGACACTCCGATGTAACACGTCGAGCGCCGTCACTGCTTTAGCTCAGAGTCGTTGTGTTGACGAACGGCTGATGCAACTTGCACGGAAACTACGAGGACTGGCCGTACGGCCGACGTACAGAGTGTGCGACCAGGGCAAACCTGAATACCGACGGGCCATCGCGATGGGTCGACCGGGGGACATCAGCCGGCGTGGGGCAGGGGGAGGGGTGGAGCAATGGATGAGTTGCCCATAGGCCGTCGGGTGGCGTATTGGCGCAGCCGGCGCAAGATGTCCCAACAGGTCTTCGCCGATCGGCTCGGCAAGTCCAAGAGCTGGGTGGACAAGGTCGAGCGCGGTGTCCGGCGGCTGGACAAGTTCTCCGTCGTCTACGAGATCGCCGACATCCTCCAGGTCGACGTCCAACTGCTGCTCGGCAAGGACCCGGAACGGCGTACCGACGCCCTCAACTGCATCGACCAGGTCGAGGTCGAGGAGATCCGGGCGGCGCTGGAGCGGTACGACTCGATGAGCGCGTACTTCGACGCGGCGCCCTACCCCCCGCCGCTGGGCGACATGCGCAAGGCGGTCAACCACGCCTGGCTCACCTACCAGTACGGCCGCTACGGCATGCTCACCCGGGCCCTGCCCAAGCTGCTGCGCGACGCCCAGGCCGCCGACGCGGGCCACGGCGGCGACCAGGCCCGGGAGGCGGCCCACCTGCTCGGGCAGGTCTACCAGATCGCCTCCTCGGTGCTCCGCAAGCTCGGCGAGTGCGACCTGGCCTGGCTGGCCGCCGACCGTTCGATGGCGGTCGCCCAGCGGGCCGACGACCCGCTGCTCGCCGGCATCGCCACCACCCGGGTCTGCAACGCCCTCGTCGCCATGGGCCGCCCCCGCCCGGCGCTCGAACTCAACGTCCGGATCGCCAACCGGCTCGCCCCCGGCGGCGGCAACGACGTCACCCCGGAACGCCTCTCCGTCTACGGCATGCTGCTGCTCCAGGGCGCGATGGCCGCCGCCCGGATCGGCGACTCCGCCACCGTCGACGACCTGCTCTCCGGCGCCAACGAGGCGGCCGTCCTGCTCGGCGGTGACCAGAACCACTACTGGACCTGCTTCGGCCCGACCAACCTCCAGCTGCACCGGGCCGCCGCCGCCGTGGAGCTGGGCGACGGCGGCCGGGCGGTGGAGACCCACCACGGCATCGCCGAGCCGGCGTTCAACGCCCTGCTGCCCGAGCGCCGCGCGCACCACCTGCTCGACCTGGCCCGCGGCTACGCCCAGATCGGCGACGTCGCCAACGCCGGCGAGATGCTGCTGCGCGGCGACCGGCTCGCGGCCTCCGAGATCCGCTGCCGGCCGATCGCCCACGAGGTGATGTCCGACGTCCTCCGTCGCACACGGGGTGCGCCGCCGCCGCCGATCGCGGAGTTGGCTGAGCACATGGGAGTCGGAGTATGAGCGTGGGTCCGATCGGATGACCGATCCACACACCGTCAACGGGCGCCGTCCGGTGCTCTACGTCATCGCCTGCGGTTCGCCGCTGGCCCGGAACGTTGGCCGGCTGGTCGACCTCGCCCAGCGGGACGGCTGGGACGTCTGCGTCGTCACCACGCCGGACGGCGCGAAGTTCGTGGACCGGGCCGCGCTGGCCCGGCAGACCGGTCATCCGGTACGCACCCACTACAAAAACCCGGGCGACCTGGACGTCCTGCCCCCGGCGGACGCCATGCTGGTCTGCCCGGCGACGGTCAACACGGTCAACAAGTGGGCGGCCGGCATCACCGACACTCTCGCCCTGGGCCTGCTGGTCGAGGCGCAGGGGCTCGGGGTGCCGATGGTCGCCGTCCCGTACACCAACACCGCGATGGCCGTGCACCCGGCGTTCCGCGCCGGCCTCGCCCGGCTGCGGGAATGGGGCGTGGAGGTGATCTTCGGCGACCAGGTCGTGCCGCTGCACCCGCCGGGCACCGGCGAACTACACCTGGACGCCTTCCCGTGGGCGGTCGGCCTCGCCGCGCTGCGCGGCACGCGACGCCCGGTCGCCCCGGTCGGCTGAGCCGCAAGCAGGGGCCCCTTGTTATCGCATTCTGCTGTACAAGGGGCCCCTGTTAACCGCTTGGGGCGTGGCGGGCGGCGGACGCCGGTAAGCTGGCCGGCCGTGAGCACAACCGGATCCCCGCCCACGGTCGCCGCCGTGGTGGCCGCGCTGGACCGCCGCTACCCGCCCGCCTGGGCCGAGGAGTGGGACCGGGTCGGCCTGGTGCTCGGCGAGCCCACCACCGGAGTACGCCGGATCGCCTGCGTGGTCGACGTGGTGCCGGAAACGGTGGACGAGGCGCTCGCCGCCGGGGCCGACATGATCGTCGCGCACCACCCGCTGCTGCTGCGCGGCGTTTCCTCGGTCGCCGCGACCACGTACAAGGGGCGGATCGTCCACCGGTTGATCAAGGCGGACGTCGCGCTGTACGTGGCGCACACCAACGCCGACGTGGCCGACCCCGGCGTCTCCGACGCGCTCGCCGCCCGGTTCGGGCTGACCGGGCTGCGCCCGCTGCACCGTCCGCGTCCCGGCTCCCCGGCCGACGGCCCGGGGCGGGGCATCGGCCGGATCGGTGAGCTGCCCACCCCGATGACCCTGGCCGAGCTGGCCCGGCACGCCGCCGCGGTGCTCCCCGCCACCGCCTGGGGAGTTCGCGCCGCCGGGGATCCCGGGCGTATGGTTCGTACCCTCGCCGTCAGCGGCGGCTCGGGGGACGGTTTCCTAGCCGAGGCGACCGCCGCCGGGGTGGACGCGTTCCTCACCGCCGACCTGCGCCACCACCCCGCCGGTGAGCACCTCGCCGCCGGTGGCCCGGCCCTGCTGGACGCCGCCCACTGGGCGACCGAGCGCCCCTGGCTGGACGACCTGGCCGCCCAGCTGCGGGCCGAGCTGGGCGTCGAGACCGTGGTGTCCGACCTGGACACCGACCCGTGGACCGTGCACGCCGCCGCGCCCCGACCGGACGACAAGGAGCCCCGACCGTGAAGGCTGACCCGAAGGTGCAGCGCCGCCTGCTCGACCTGCAGGCGATCGACACCGCCCTCGCCCAGCTCGCCCACCGGCGCCGCACGCTGCCTGAGCTGGCCGAGCTGGAGGCCCTCGCGCGGGAGCTGTCCGCGCTGGAGGACGAGCGGGTCCGCGCCCAGGTGGCCGTCGACGACCTGGACCGGGACATCGCCCGGCTGGAGAAGGACATCGACCAGGTCCGCGCCCGCAAGAGCAAGGACGAGGCCCGGCTGGCCTCGGGCAGCGGCCCGGCCCGCGAGCTGGAGGCGATCCAGCACGAGCTGGTCTCGCTGAACCGCCGGCAGGGCGACCTGGAGGACGCCGAGCTGGAGCTGATGGAACAGCGGGAGACCGCGCAGGGCGTGCTCGACGGCGTGGAGCGGCGGCTCGCCGAGGCCCGGGACCGGCGGTCCGCCGCCGAGCAGCGCCGCGCGGAGCGCCTGGCCGAGATCGCCAAGGAGGAGGAGTTCAAGCGCGGCGCCCGCCAGCCGCTCGCCGGCGACCTCCCGGCCGACCTGGTCGCCCTCTACGACCGGATCCGGGAGGACACCGGGCTCGGCGCGGCGCTGCTCACCGGCGCCCGCTGCGGCGGCTGCCGGCTGGAACTCTCCGGCGCCGACCTGGCCCGGATCCGCAAGGCCGCCCCCGACGACGTGGTCCGCTGTGAGGAATGCCGGCGGATCATGGTGCGGACCAGCGAGTCGGGGCTGTAACCGTCGTGGCGGTGCGCGCGGTCGTGGTGGAGGCCGACGGCGGGTCCCGGGGCAACCCGGGGCCGGCCGGCTACGGCGCGGTGGTCCGGGACCGGGAGACCGGCGAGGTGCTGGCCGAGCGCTCCGAGGCGATCGGCACCAGCACCAACAACGTCGCGGAATACCGGGGCCTAATCGCCGGGCTGGAGGCCGCCGCCGAGCTAGGCGCGGTCGAGGTCGAGGCGCGGATGGACTCCAAGCTGGTGGTCGAGCAGATGTGCGGCCGCTGGCAGATCAAGCACCCGGGGCTGCGTCCGCTCGCCGCGCAGGCGGCCGGCCTGGTCGGCCGGTTCGACAGCGTACGGTTCAGCTGGGTGCCCCGGGAGCGCAACAAGCACGCGGACGCCCTGGCCAACGCCGCGATGGACGCCGCCGCCGGCCTGGCCCCGACCCGGCCGGCCGTGGAGTCGCCGCGGATCGTGGAGCCGCCGCGCGAGGTCGCCGCCCCCGACTCGGCCGCCCGCGCCGCGGCCCGGGAGGTGGCCGCCCGGGCCGCCACCGGCCGGGCCACCGGCACCGACCCGGCCACCACGCCCGCCTCCTGGGAGCCGCGCCCCACCGAGGAGGCCACCCGGCTGATCCTGGTCCGGCACGGCGAGACCGAGCGGACCGTACAGAAGCGCTACTCCGGTCGCGGCGACGTTCCGCTCACCGACCGGGGTCGGGCCCAGGCCCGGACCACCGCCGCCCGGGTGGCCGCGCTGGCGCCGTCCGTCGCCGCCGTGGTCAGCTCCCCGCTGTCCCGGTGCACGGCGACCGCCGAGGTGATCGCCGCACTGGTCGGCAACCCGCCGGTACGCCCCGACGACGACCTGATCGAGTGCGACTTCGGGGTCTGGGAGGGGCGCACCTTCGCCGAGGTACGCGAGGGCTGGGCCGGCGAGCTGGACGCCTGGCTCGCCTCCACCCGGGTCGCCCCGCCGCAGGGCGAGTCGTTCGTCGCGGTCGCCGAGCGGGTGAGCCGGGCGGTCGAGCGGCTGCGTACGGCGTACCCGGGGGAGACGGTCGTGGTGGTCTCCCACGTCTCGCCGATCAAGCTGGCGCTGCGCGACGCCCTGGCGGCCGGCGACGCCTTCCTGCACCGGCTCTACCTGGACACCGCCGGCATCTCGGTGCTGGACCTCTACCCCGACGGCGGGGTCGCGGTCCGCTCGGTCAACGACACCGCCCACCTGACCGACCGCTGAGTTCTCCGGCAGCTCCAGCTCGGCACGTCGGGCGCCGCGCCGCGACCTGGAGCCGCCGCCCGCCACCCGGCCGCCCGCGGTCGCCGTTCGGCGCACGCGGGCGTCCGCTCGGCGCATCGGGGTCGTCCGACTGAACGTGACCGGGCTCACTGGGTCGTAGCCTCCGGCCGTCACATGGCGAGTTACGACTTCCCGGAGGTGTGTCACATGGCTGCACCAGAACCGGAGGCGCCGACGACGGCGCGATCCAGGGCGAAGGACCACAGCCCCTGGAACTGGTTGCTCTTCATACCGATCGTGGTGCCGCTGATCCCGGCCTTCTTCAACGCCGACTCACCCCGGCTGTTCGGATTCCCGCGTTTCTACTGGCTGCAACTGGCCTGGATCATCCTCGGCGTCGCCACCACCACGCTGGTCTACCAGATGACCAAGAAGCGGGGAGGTGACCGCTGATGTGGCGCGATCACCTGACCGAAATCATCATCTTCACCTTCCTCTTCCTGCTGGTCAGCGCGATGGGGTTCGTGGCCGCCCGGTGGCGGGCGCCGCGCGACATGGCGCACCTGGACGAGTGGGGGCTGGGCGGCCGCAGCTTCGGCGGCTGGATCACCTGGTTCCTGGTCGGCGGTGACCTCTACACCGCGTACACCTTCGTGGCGGTGCCGGCGCTGATCTTCGGGGCCGGCGCGGCCGGCTTCTTCGCCGTGCCGTACACGATCGTCATCTACCCGATGGTGTTCCTGGTGCTCTGCCGGCTCTGGTCGGTCTCGCACCGGCACGGGTTCGTCACCCCGGCGGACTTCGTCCGCAACCGGTTCGACTCGCCGATCCTCGCGCTGCTGATCGCGATCACCGGCATCGTGGCGACGATGCCGTACATCGCGTTGCAGTTGGTCGGCATCGAGGCGGTGCTCAAGACGATGGGCGTGACGGGGGACAGCGCGCTCGCCCGGCACCTGCCGATCATCATCGCGTTCGCCATCCTGGCCGCGTACACGTACCAGTCCGGACTGCGCGCGCCGGCGCTGATCGCGTTCGTGAAGGACTCGCTGATCTACATCGTGATCCTGGTCGCGGTCTTCTACCTGCCCTACAAGCTCGGCGGCTGGGGGAGCATCTTCGACGCGGCGGACGCGAAGTTCAAGGCGACTCCGGCGCCGGGTGACGGGATCCTGCTCAACGCCAACAACCAGCTCCAGTACGTCACCCTGGCGTTCGGCTCGGCGCTGGCGCTCTTCCTCTACCCGCACAGCATCACCGGCGTGCTGGCCAGCCGGAACCGGGGCGTGATCAAGCGGAACATGTCCGCGCTGCCGGCGTACAGCCTGCTGCTCGGGCTGATCGCGCTGCTCGGCTACATGGCCATCGCGGCGGGCGTGAAGCCGCTGCCCGGCGCCAAGGCCGGCAGTGTCGACGGCAACACGGTGGTGCCGCTGCTGTTCGACAAGCAGTTCCCGGACTGGTTCGCGGGCGTCGCGTACGCGGCCATCGGCATCGGGGCGCTGGTGCCGGCGGCGATCATGTCGATCGCGGCGGCAAACCTGTTCACCCGCAACATCTACAAGGAGTACCTGAAGCGGGACGCCACCCCGGCGCAGGAGGCGAACGTCTCGAAGATCGCCTCGCTGGTGGTCAAGGTCGGCGCGGTGGCCTGCATCGTCTTCCTCGACCCGCAGTTCTCCATCGACCTGCAGCTCATCGGTGGCGTGATCATCCTGCAGACGCTGCCGGCGGTGGCGCTGGGCCTCTACACCCGCTGGTTCCACCGGGGGGCGCTGATCGCCGGCTGGGTGGCCGGCATGGGCCTGGGCATGTGGATGCTCTACCAGGTAGCCAACCCGACGACCGGCAAGAAGCACTTCGCCGGTTCGGCGTTCCCGCTGGAGAAGTTCGGCTTCGACACCCCGAAGACGATCTACGTCGGGATCGTCGCGGTGCTGGTCAACCTGGCCGTCGCCGCGCTGCTGACCCTGGTGCTGCGGGCCGCGAAGGTGGCCGACGGGGTGGACGGCACCACCCCGGACGACTACTTCGCCGACGAGGGCGACCCCCGCGTCACCCCCGGCGCCACCCGCGACGCGGATTCCGCCCCGGAGCCGGTCGCCTGAGGTGTAAGGAGGGCCCCCTGTTAACGCCTCGCGTTGTACAGGGGGCCCCTGTTAACACTTGGGGCACCCGCAACCGGCGCCATCAGCGGCGCCGGTTGCGAGCGTCCAGGGCCTCGTTGAGGCGGTGCAGCATGTCCGCGAGGGTGTCCCGGTCGTCGCTGGTCCAGCCGGCGAGGATGTCGCCGTAGAGCCGGGTGCGGGCCGCCCGCACGGCCGCCATCCGCTGCAGGCCGGCGGGGGTGGGCGAGATCACGGTGCCGCGCCCGTCGGCCGGGTCGGGGGTACGGGCGATCAGGCCGTCCCGCTGCAGCGCGGAGACCTGCCGGGTGACCGTGGAGCCGTCGAGGTTCAGCCGGGCGGCCAGGGCGGAGACGTTCTGCGGGCCGGCCTGGTCCAGGTGCCGCAGGATCACGTACGCGGCCCGGTCCAGCACCCGGTGCTCGGCGGTGCCGGTGGCCCGACGGGTCGCCTCGCCCAGCCGCATGAGCAGCGCGACCTCGGTCTCGATCCGGCCGAGTGTGACCTCTTCCGTGTTGTCGTCGTCCCTCATAGCTGTATGATACAGGTGATTTACCTGTACGATACAGCTATCTGGGAGGTTGCGGAGTGGATCGGCGTTCCGAGCCCAACCGCAGTGCCATCTACGCCACCACGCTGGTGGCCTTCCTCGCCATCGCCGGCATCGCCGTGGTGGACCCGATCCTGCCGGCCATCGGCGAGGCGATCGGGGTCACCGCCTGGCAGGTCGAGCTGCTCTTCACCGCGTACATCGCGGTGATGGCGGTCGGCATGATCCCGGCGACCCTGGCCAGCGGGAAGTTCGGCTTCAAACCGGTGCTGATCACCGGCGTCTCGGTGGTCGGCCTGGCCGCGATCCTCGCCTCGTTCAGCAACGACATCGTGCAGCTCTCCGTGCTGCGCGGCGTGTGGGGCCTGGGCAACGCGATGTTCTTCGCCACCGCCATGGTGGTGCTGGTCAACCTCGCCAACGACCGGGAATGGGTGGTCGGCCTCTTCGAGACCGCGCTCGGCCTCGGTTTCGCCGTGGGCCCGCTGCTCGGCGGCCTGCTCGGCGAGGTGAGCTGGCGACTGCCCTTCTTCGTCTGCGGCGTCTTCATGGTGCTGGCGCTGGCCGTCGCCTCCCGCAAGCTCCGCGAGCCGGCCAACAAGCAGGCCCCGGTACGCGTCGGCCAGATCTTCTCCACCTACCGCAAGCCGGCGTTCATCACCCTCTGCGTGGTCACCGCCGCCTACAACTTCGTCTTCTTCGTGGTGCTCGGCTACACGCCGCTGTACCTGCACCTCGACGTCATCCCGTTGGGTCTGGCGTTCACCGGCTGGGGCCTCGGCCTGGCCGCCGGCATCCTGCTGATCGGCCACCGGCTGGCGCACCGGATCGGCGCGGTGCAGACCGTCGGCGTCGCCGTCGTCGGCCTGCTGGGCTGCATGGTCCTCTTCGCCACCTCCACCGGCACCGCGATGTCGCTGGTGGTGCTGGTGCTCGCCGGTCTGTGCATGGGCCTGGCCAACGCCAACCTCACCGACCTGGCGCTCGGCCTCGGCTCCAGCGACCGCCGCGTCGCCACCGGCGCGTTCAACCTGGTCCGCTGGGGTGCCGCCGCGCCGGCCCCGATCATCTCCGGCAAGCTCGCCGAGCACGGCCTGGCCCTGCCGTTCTGGGTCGGCTTCGGGGTGCTCGCCGTCGGCGTGCTGGTCTACCTCGCCTTCGGGCACGTGATGGCCGCCGGCTACGGCGAGCGGGTGCTCTGGTCCCGGTGGAACTCGGCCGCCCGGCGCAACGAGCACGCCCCCGAGGAACCGGTCGGCGAGGCCTACTGACCTTTCCCTCCTGGTGGATGGACCGCCCCGGGCGCAGCGTCGCGCCCGGGGCGGTCCGTCGTTGCGAGTCGGTCAGCGCAGCGCACGCCAGAGCAGGAAGAGGCCGATCACCGTGCCGAACACCACGATGACGGTCTTCAGCACGACTGGCGGCAGCCGCCGGACCAGCCGGGCGCCCACGTACCCGCCGATCAGGGTGGCCGGCGCGACCACCGCGACCGCCGCCCAGTCCACCGGGCCGAAGAGCGCGAACACCACCAGCGTGGTCAGCCCCACCACGGCCGAGAGCAGGTTCTTGATGGCCGACACCCGGGCCAGCGTCGCGTCCAGCACCAGGGCCAGGCCAGCCACCAGCATCACCCCGAGCGCCGCGCCGAAATAGCCGCCGTACACGGTGCCGAGCCCGACCATGGCCTGCACGGTGAGGGTACGGCGGCGCGGGCTGAGCTCGGCCGGATGGCCGACCAGCCGGCGCAGCGGGTCCTGGAACGCCAGCACGGCGGTCGCGCCCAGCACCAGGAACGGCACCACCAGCTCGAATGCCCGCGCCGGGGTGGCCAGCAGCAGCACGCTGCCGACTATCGTGCCGAATACGGCGGTGGGCAGCAGACTCCACAGCCGACGACCATGCGGCAGATCCTGCCGGCTGCCGGCGACGCTCGCCACGTAGCCCGGGAACACCGAGACCGAGTTGCTGACGTTCGCCGGCACCGGCGGCAGGCCGGTCGCGATCAGCGCCGGGAAGGTGATCAGGGAGCCACCCCCGGCCACCGCGTTCACCGTGCCCGCGGCGAGACCGGCGGCGAGCAGAAGCGCGGCGTCGGAGAGGTTCATGGTTACCGGAGGCTAGTACGACCCCGCCGGAACTCAACTTTTCGTTACCCTCCCGCGTCGTTCCCAGCGAACGAGCCTGACGAAGGGAGCGAGCCGTGCATCGTCACGACGGGGGGCCGGCCGGTGGATGATCCGGAGTTCCGCGAGTTCGTGCAGGTCCACTACGCCGACCTGCTGCGCACCGCGTACCTGCTGACCGGCAACCGCGACGCCGCCCAGGACCTGGTGCACGTGGCGCTGCTGAAGGTGATGCGGCACTGGCAGCGGGTCGACGAACCGATGGCGTACGTGCGGCGGGCGATGGTGAACGAGCGGACCAGCCGCTGGCGCCGCATCGGGCTGCGGGAGCTGCTCACCTCGACGGTGCCGGAGCGGGTCGGCCCGGACAGCACCGACGGGGTGGCGGTCCGGGACGAACTGCTCGCCGCGCTGGACCGGCTGCCGGTCCGGATGCGCACCGTGCTGGTGCTGCGCTACTGGGAGGACCTGCCCGAGGCGGAGGTGGCCGCTGTCCTGGGCTGCTCCCTCGGGACGGTGAAGAGCCAGGCGGCCCGCGGGCTGGCCCGGCTGCGGGAGGTGCTGGCCGAGCCGCGGCCACGGATGGCCGGCGGGTTGCTGGGGGAGCGGGCATGAGTGTGAACGAACTGCGGGCGGGGCTGGCCCGGATCGCCGAGACGGTGGTGCCGGGCGAGGACCCGTACGAGCGGCTGATGCGGCACGCACGGCGGCGCCGGCGGTACCGATGGGCCGGCGCGGGCGCGCTGCTCGCCGGGCTGCTCGCCACCGTGCTGGTCGTGCCCGCCACCGGGGTCGGAGGCCTGCCCACCTGGCTCCGCGACCCAGCGGGCGGGTCCGGCTATCCGGTCACCAGTGACTGGGTCTGGCGGCTCCTCGACTCGCCCACCCGGGGCAGCCTCGGAGCCGACCGGCCGCTGGTCGACGAGCTGACCCGGGTTTTCGACCAGGATCGCGACCGGGTCGGGATGAGCCGCGCCCTGCCGACCGTGAAGGTGCTCTTCGCCGACGACACCGCCGGGGTACGCACCGTCGTGGTCGCCTACCACTCCGACACCGCTGCGGCGCTGGTGTCGAGGACCGGACCGGTCAGGGCCGCGCCGCGGCAGCTCGTCCGCGCCGGCGGCGTGAGCAACCTGCCGGTGTCACCGTTTTCCGTCCTCGGTGACAGCATCCACGGAACCACCTGGCTGCTCGGCCTCGCCCCGGCCGGCTGCACCGTCACCGCCGCCCAGTCCGCGACGGTGGACGCCGACGGCGCGGTGCGACGGACCTGGCAGAGCGTCCCCACGCCGGGCTACCTCCTCCTCACCGAAGAGCGCATCCGCGGCTGGTGGCGGGTCGAGTGCGACGGTGCGATCCGGGAGCAGGGGCCGGTCGGCTTCCGCGTCGGGGAGTTCACCAGCGGATCGGGCCCTGCCCAGGGTGACGAGCTCAGGGCGGCGGAACAGGCGGCGGTGGCGTCGTACCAGGTGCTCGCCGAGGGCGCGGGCCTGCCAGCCGAACCCGCCCCGGTGCGCCGCTGGTCCGGCCGGATCCCCGGCGAGGGCATCCCGGCCTCCATCGCCGGGCCGGCCTCGGGCATCGGGCCGTACGTCCTCCAGCTCGGCACCACTCCGAAGGCCCTCCTGGCCACGGCCGGGCCGGACGACACCCGACCCGACGACACCGAAACCCTCGCGGCGAGCCGGGCCGACTGGGCGCTGGTGGCCACTGCCGTCAGCACCTCCCCGGGGCTGGTCGCCGTACGCGTGCCGGCCCGGTCCGGTGGGCACGCGGTCCTCACCGACCAGCTGCTGGTCGCCCCGGCGTCCGGGGAAGCCGCCGAGGTGGAGGCCGTCGGAACCGGGGGCCGTTCGACCGCCCCGGTGGACAACGGTTTCGCGATCCTCACCGTGCCGATGGGCGCGGACGTCACCCTGCGGGCGCTGGACGCGAACGGAAACCTCCTCGCCGCGCAGCGGCTGCGCGAGCCGGCGGCGGGAGAGCGCATCTTCAACGAGGAGCTCATCTCGGCCTGGTAGCGGACGGTGCGGGAGCGGTCGTCCCCGCCGCTCCCGCCCGGCTCGCCGACGGGCGCCCGCTGGCGGCGACCGTCCCCGACCGCCTGAAAGGATGCCGGGTCCCGTTGTTTCGACGCGCCGCCGCAGGACCGGCCGCCGGCGGTATACCGGCCGTATACTGCGCCCATGGACACGACGATCAAGGTGAGCGCCGAGGTGCGGGACCGGTTGGCGGTGCTGGCCCGAGAGCGGGGCGTCACGATACGCGACCTGGTGTCCGGATTGGCGTACGCCACACCCACCCGTGGCGAACTCGGGGACCGCGCCGCCAAGGCGGAGGCCTACCTTCGGTCCCGTCTCGCCGCCGATCTCGCCGAGGCGGACCTGGCCCGGGCGGATGCGGTGTGGGTGGACCTCGAGGCCGGTGACGTGCCGGAGAGCTTGGCTTCGCCTCGGCGCCCTGCCGCGTGACCATGGCCGGTGTCGTGTTCGATCACAGCGCCCTGCTCGCCTTCGGGGCGGGGCACCGGCTGCTCTCCGCTCTCGTCGTCCAGGCACATCGCGGGTCCAACCGTCGGCTCTTCGTGCCGGCGCTCTGTCTGGCAGCCGCCTCCGCGCGGCGTCCGGCCCTCGGCGAGCACGTCGGGGCGTTGCCGATGATGGACGTCGCCGAGCTGCGGTATCCGGGCGCGCTCGCCGTGGGGCAGTTGGTGAAGCAGGGCGTGGACTGGCAACTGGCCCACGCGGTGGTGCTCGGCCGTCCTGATCCCGAGTGGCCCGAGGGGCGCCCGGTGCTCACCGAGTCACCGAAGGCGTATGCCGGGCTGGGCGTGGTGACGATCGACATCGGCTGAGCGACCGTCATGCGGCTGGGTGGGAAATGGGCGCGGCGGTGCCGTCGTTAGGATGATGAGCGCGACGGACGAGTCGACCGGGCGGTCGCGTCGACGGGCTGCGGCCCGTCGCCGAGGAACGTCCGGACTCCACAGGGCAGGGTGGTTGCTAACGGCAACCCGGGGTGACCCGCGGGACAGTGCCACAGAAAACAGACCGCCGACCCCTAAACGGGACGGTAAGGGTGAAACGGTGGGGTAAGAGCCCACCAGCATCCCGGGTGACCGGGGTGGCTCGGTAAACCCCACCCGGAGCAAGGCCAAGAAAGGGCCGTCATCGCGAGATGACGACCCGCGCAGACGCTTGAGGGCTGCCCGCCCGATGTCTGCGGGTAGGCCGCTGGAGCCTGCCGGCGACGGTAGGCCGAGATGGATGGCCGCCGCCGACGCGCCTTCGGGCCGCGTCGGTCACAGAATCCGGCGTACAGGTCGACTCGTCCGTCGCCCATCAGGTCAGAGCCGCGATCAAGGCTTTGACCTGGTTCTATTTCCTGGCGTCGATGGTCGTCGTCGGTCAACATTGGTCGCCGTTTCATGGCCTGGCGACGGCCTGACGGCCTGGAAACGGCCTGATCTTGGGCGGCGGAGCTTCAGTTTGGAAGAGCGTGCTCAAGCGATCGCGATGTCCGAAACGCCCTGCAGGGGCTGCAGAGCTTCTTGCCTCTCGTGCCTACTGATGACCGCTGGGTGCCACGGTTACTGGCCCGTGGATGGCCCATCGGCGTGACCTGATGTCGGTACGCTCCCGTGATGGCGATCTCTCCCTACCTGCGGGATCTGCGTACGAAGGTCGGGCGGCAGCTGTTGATGCTGCCCTCGGTCAGTGGCGTGGTCTTCAACGAAGACGACATCCTCCTCGTGCGACGCGTCGACAACGGATGGTGGTCACTTCCAGCAGGAGCGGTCGACCCAGGTGAGCAACCGGCAGACGCTGTCATCCGCGAGGTTGAGGAAGAGACTGGCGTGGAGGTCGTCGTCCAGAGCATCGCGGGCGTTGCGCTCTACCCTCGCACCTACCCCAACGGCGATATCTGCCAGTACATGAACGTCTGGTTCCGCTGCCGTTCAGTCGGGGGCCAAGCGCGGGTTAACGACGATGAGGGGCTGGCCGCCCGATGGTTTCCTGTCCGGGCGCTGCCAGAGCTGGAACCGAGCGCCAAGCTCCGGATTGAAGCCACCCTCACCAACCGTGAGGGCGCGTGGTTCGCCCGTCCGGGCGAGCAGTACGACGCACTGACCATGTCGCCAGTTCGTGAAGGCATTGACCCGAACGCGGGTGCGAGACGCTGACAAGTGCTGTCTGTCGTCGTCTTGCGCCGTATGCCGCTCCAGGGCTTGGCGGATCTCCTCGTCGGGCAGTCGCCAGACCGTCCAGCCTCCCCGGGCGGGGACAAGGTGGAGCGCCCTACCGGACGAACGACCTTGGCCCCGTCCGGGGAGGCTGGTAGCCCTTTGGGTGCCCGGCGAGGTGATCCGCCCCCCGGGCCGATCTCTGAGGAGGGTCGGGGTTCGGGGCGGAGCCCCGAGGTCTTCAAAGGTTCGTCCGCCAGCGCGGCCGGCCGGCCCGGCCGATGCCGGCCGGAGGTCGCCAGCAGGCCGGGGCCGGGCCGGCGCGGCCCGCTTGCGGGCCGCCTTGACGGTGGCTGGCTGCATGTCGTTCGGCAACTCAAGCTCGTCCGGTCACGCCTGGTCTTCGGGCTGCCCAAGAACGACCGCGACCGGCGCATCCCGCTGCCCGTGACGGTGGTCGACGCCCTGCGCGAACATCTCGATTGGTGCAAGCCGGTAGAGATCACCTTGCCGTGGGAGGACCCGTTCAGCGAGGAGCGGGTCACGGTGCCGCTGGTGCTGACCACGCCGCGCAACGGCGCGATCAACCGCGCGACCTTCGACGCAAAGAGCTGGAAGCCGGCGCTGACCGCCGCCGGCATCGTGCCGACCAGGGCGACGGGCATGCACGCCCTGCGGCACTTCTACGCCTCGGCGCTGCTCGATGCGGGGGGAGAGCATCAAGGCCCTGGCGGCGTACCTCGGCCACGCTGACCCCGGGTTCACGCTCCGGGTCTACACCCATCTGATGCCGGCCAGCGAGGAACGCACCCGCCGGGCGATCGATGACCTGTTCCGGGACACCCGCCCGGGGCCTGACGGCCTGGCGACGGACTGAGCGCGATCATCGCGGGAGTTTGCGCAGGTCAAGGCATGTTCCCGTAGGAGTATCCGGCGTACAGGTCGACTCGTCCGTCGCCCACCAGCTCAGAGACCTGATCAAGGCTCTGGCCTGGTTCTATGTTCGGGTGTCGATGGTCGTCGTTGGTCAACTTTGGCCGGCGTTTGACGCCCTGGGGACGCCCTGACGCCCTGGTGACGCCCTGGCGGAGCTTCAGTTTGAAAGGACGAAGATCACGGCCGGCAGGGACCTGGTGGGCCAGGTCATGGCAGGAAGCGCGTGACCATTCGTGCCTGCACGCCATGTCGCCGGTGGTCTGTCCCGGGCGGTGTCCGGCGGCGGGCTTGGCTGTACCGATGGCTGTACAGCCACCTTCTAATCCGCAGATTCCTGTTGATGGCTCCCGTCAGCGGAGCGTGCGCTCGGACGTCTCGGAATGGTGTTCGTCCCGGGCGGGGCTGGAGCAGGCCACCCGCCGGGTGGTCGCCGACCGGCGGGCCGCCCGGCTGCGCGCCGCCGGGGTGCGCACCCTCGCCGACCTGGGTTGCGGCCTCGGCGCGGACGCGCTCGCCGCCGCCCGCGCCGGCATCCGGGTGTACGGGGTGGAGGCCGACCCGGTGACCGCCGCGATGGCCGCCGCGAACGCCGAGGCGGCCGGGCTGGCCGAGCTGTTCACCGTCGAGTGCGGGGACGCGACGGCGTTCGACGTGACCCGGGTCGACGGGGTCTTCTGCGACCCGGCCCGGCGGGCGGCCGGCACCGGGCGGCGGATCTTCGACCCGAACGCCTACTCGCCGCCCTGGGACTTCGTGACCGGGCTGGCCGAACGGGTGCCGCACACCGTGGTCAAGGTGGCCCCCGGCCTGGACCACGCGCTGATCCCGGCGGGCGCCGAGGCGGAGTGGGTCAGCGTGGACGGCGACCTGGTCGAGGCGGCCCTCTGGTGCGGCGCGCTGGCCGAGGTCCCCCGCCGCGCCACCCTGCTGCGCGGCAAGGACGGGCCCCTTGTTAACGCCTCCGGTAGAGCAGGGGGCCCCTCTTATCAACTCGCCGGCTCCGGCAACGCCGAGGCGCCGGTCGGCCCGGTCCGCGGTTTCCTGTACGACCCGGACCCGGCGGTGGTCCGCGCGCACTTGGTCGCCGAACTGGCCGGCGAGCTGTCCGCCACGCTGGCCGACCCGACGATCGCCTACCTGTACGCCGACGCGGCGCGACCCACCCCGTTCGCTCGGTGCCTGGCGATCACCGATGTGCTGCCGTTCTCGCTCAAGCGACTGCGTACGCTGCTGCGCGAGCGGCGGGTGGGCCGGGTGGAGATCCTCAAGCGGGGCTCGGCGCTGGAGCCGGAGAAGCTGCGCCGGGACCTGAAGTTGGCCGGGGACGGCTCGGCCAGCCTGGTGCTGACCCGGGTGGCCGGCGCACCGACCGTGCTGGTCTGCCACCCGGTGACGGGCTGAGCCGGCGTCGGATTCCCGGCCGACAGGTTTCCGCTCGCCCCGCGGCCCCAGCCGGGTTAGCTTGTCGGGCATGGCGGGACAGGGCACTCCGGCGACGGCACTGCTGACCAAGCGGAAGATCGCCCACAGCACCCACCCGTACGACGTCTCCCCGGACGCGCCGAGCTACGGCGCGCTGGTCGCGGCGGCCCTCGGGGTGCCCCCGGAGCGGGTCTTCAAGTCACTGGTCACCGAGGTCGACGGCGGGCTCACCGTGGCGGTCGTCCCGGTCACCGGCGAGCTGGACCTGAAGGCGCTGGCCGCCGCCGTCGGCGGCAAGCGGGCGGCCATGGCGGACCGGACCGTCGCCGAGCGGACGACCGGGTACGTCCGGGGCGGGATCAGCCCCCTCGGCCAGCGCAAGCGCCTGCCCACCGTGGTCGACGCGTCCGCGCTCGCGCATCCGACGGTCTACGTCTCGGCCGGTCGTCGCGGCCTGCAACTGCAACTCGCCCCGGCGGACCTGGTCGCGCTGACCGACGCCGTGACGGCCCCGATCGCCACCGCCTGAACCCCTTCGCGGGCCCGCCGGGAGCATCTCCGGAGGTCACGCAGGGAGCGCTCTCAGCGGGGTGACAGCCGGGTGACAGTTGCGTTGCTGAATTGTTACCGCCGCCAACAAAACTCTGACCTCGACAGTCTTGCGCCTTCGCGGCGGCGGGGAATACGTTGCCGGACACAACAAAACACCGAGCACCACTTCCCCCACGCTCCGAAAGGACCCGTGCACATGCGCAAGGGCTTCCTCACCTTCGCGGCCGTCGGTCTCCTCGCGACCGGCAGCATGGCCGCCTGTGGTGACAACGGCGGTTCCTCCGACCAGGCCGGCGGCTCGAACGACAAGAAGCCGAAGATCGGCGTGATCCTCCCGGACAGCAAGTCCTCCGCCCGCTGGGAGGGCGCGGACCGCAAGTTCCTGGAGGACGCTTTCAAGGCCGCGAACGTCGACTACGACATCCAGAACGCCCAGGGCGACAAGACGCAGTTCCAGACCATCGCCGACCAGATGATCACCAACGGCGTCACTGCCCTCATGATCGTCAACCTGGACTCCGGCACCGGTAAGGCCGTGCTCGACAAGGCCAAGTCGCAGGGCGTGGCCACCATCGACTACGACCGGCTCACCCTGGGCGGCTCCGCCCAGTACTACGTGAGCTTCGACAACGAGGCGGTCGGCAAGCTCCAGGGCGAGGGCCTGAGCAAGTGCCTGACCGACAAGGGCGTGAAGAACCCCGCGATCGCCTACCTGAACGGCTCGCCGACCGACAACAACGCGACCCTGTTCAAGAACGGGTACGACTCGGTGCTCAAGCCGAAGTTCGACTCGAAGGAGTACACCAAGGTCGCCGACGACTCCGTGCCGGACTGGGACAACGCCCAGGCCGCCACGATCTTCGAGCAGCAGCTCACCAAGGCCGGCGGCAAGATCGACGGCGTGCTGGCCGCCAACGACGGCCTCGGCAACGCGGCCATCTCGGTGCTCAAGAAGAACAAGCTCAACGGCAAGGTGCCGGTGACCGGCCAGGACGCCACCGTCCAGGGCCTGCAGAACATCCTCGCCGGGGACCAGTGCATGACCGTCTACAAGGCGATCAAGAAGGAGGCGGACGCCGCCGCCGAGCTGGCCATCGCGGTCGCCAAGGGCGACAAGAAGGACACCGGGCAGACGGTCAAGGACCCGGAGGGCAACCGGGACGTCCCGGCCGTCCTGCTGGAGCCGAAGGCCATCTACAAGGACAACGTCAAGGACGTCGTGGCCGACGGGTTCGTCACCAAGGACGAGCTCTGCACCGGCAACTACGCCAAGCTCTGCGCCGCCGCCGGCATCAGCTGACCCACCCGCTTCAGGCGGCGCCGCCCGGCACGGGACAACCCCGTGCCGGGCGGCGCCCACGCCGGACGGGATCCGAGTCCTCCCCTCCGCCCGAAGGAGAACCCCGTGTCC
This sequence comes from Micromonospora yasonensis, assembly GCF_026013475.1. Classification (GTDB taxonomy): domain Bacteria; phylum Actinomycetota; class Actinomycetes; order Mycobacteriales; family Micromonosporaceae; genus Micromonospora; species Micromonospora yasonensis. Next base: position 44,393 of record NZ_JAPDPH010000030.1, read on the forward strand.
GCAACCCCCCTGCTGGAGCTACGCGGGATCGACAAGAGCTTCGGTCCCGTCCAGGTGCTGCGTGACGTCGCGTTCAGCGCGCACGCCGGTGAGGTGACCGCGCTGGTCGGCGACAACGGCGCCGGCAAGTCGACCCTCGTCAAGTGCATCAGCGGCATCTACCCCACCGACGCCGGTGAGTTCCACTTCGACGGCCAGCCGGTAAGCATCAACAGCCCCCGTGACGCCGCCGCGCTGGGCATCGAGGTCGTCTACCAGGACCTCGCGCTCTGCGACAACCTCGACATCGTGCAGAACATGTTCCTCGGCCGGGAGAAGCGCAGCGGCATCGTGCTCGACGAGCCGACCATGGAGCAGATGGCCGCCGAGACCCTGGCCGGGCTGAGCGTCCGCACGGTCAAGTCGCTACGCCAGCACGTCGCCAGCCTCTCCGGCGGCCAGCGGCAGACCGTGGCCATCGCCAAGGCCGTGCTCTGGAACAGCAAGCTGGTCATCCTGGACGAGCCGACCGCCGCGCTCGGCGTCGCGCAGACCGCGCAGGTGCTCGAACTGGTCCGCCGGCTGGCCGACAACGGCCTGGCCGTCGTGCTCATCTCGCACAACATGAACGACGTCTTCGCGGTCTCCGACCGGATCGCCGCGCTCTACCTCGGCCAGATGGTCGCCCAGGTGAAGACCACCGACATCACCCACTCGCAGGTGGTCGAGCTGATCACCGCCGGCCGCTCCGGCAACCTCGGCCTCGCCGCCGAACCGGTCAGCAACGGCGCCGGCGCCGCGCCCGCCGACACCACCCCAGGAGCCGTCCGATGACCACCACCGTCGTGAAGAAGGAAGGCCCCGCCGCCGTCGCGCCGACGCCCACGGTGGGCAGCCATCTGAACAACTACTGGCGCCGGGTACGCGGCGGGGACATCGGCGCGCTGCCCGCGGTGGCCATGCTGCTGGCGCTCTGCGTCGGCTTCTCCATCGCGCGTCCGTCGTTCTTCACCGCCGGCAACTTCGCGAACCTCTTCACCCAGGGCGCGGCCGTCACCCTGATCGCGATGGGCCTGGTCTTCGTCCTGCTGCTCGGCGAGATCGACCTCTCCGCCGGTTTCGCCAGCGGCGTCTGCGCGGCGGTGCTGGCCAACGTGGTCACCGTCCTCGGCTACCCCTGGTACGTGGCGGTGCTCGCCGCCGTCGTCACCGGCGTGGTGATCGGCACCGTGCTCGGCCTGCTGGTCGCGAAGGTCGGCATCCCGTCCTTCGTGGTCACCCTGGCCGGCTTCCTCGCGTTCCAGGGCATCGTGCTGATGCTCATGAAGGAGGGCGCCAACATCTCGGTGCGCGACGACACCCTGGTCGCCATCGCCAACCGCAACCTCTCCCCCGCGCTGGGCTGGGCGCTGGCCGCCGTGGCGGTCGCCGGGTACGCGGCCGTGCAGCTGCTGCGACACCACAACCGGGCGGCCCGCGGCCTGCTCACCGACCCGATCGCGGTGGTGGTCGCCCGGATCGCCGGCCTCGCCGTCATCCTCGGCGCCGCGGTCTACGTGCTCAACCTGGAGCGCAGCCGCAACGTGCTGGTCGTCTCGCTCAAGGGCGTGCCGATCGTGGTGCCGATCATCGCGCTGCTGCTGGTCGCCTGGACCTTCGTGCTCCAGCGCACGAGCTACGGCCGGCACGTCTACGCGGTCGGCGGCAACGCCGAGGCCGCCCGCCGGGCCGGTATCAGCGTGGACCGGATCCGCGTCTCCGTCTTCGTCATCTGCTCCACCATGGCGGCGGTCGGCGGCATCGTGGCGGCCAGCCGGGCCAACTCGGTGGACCCCAACACCGGGGGCAGTAACGTACTGCTCTACGCCGTCGGCGCGGCGGTGATCGGCGGTACCAGCCTCTTCGGCGGCAAGGGCCGGGTCCTCGACGCCGTGCTCGGTGGCGCGGTGGTCGCGGTCATCGACAACGGTATGGGACTGATGGGGTACAGCTCGGGCGTGAAGTACGTGGTCACCGGCGTGGTCCTGCTCGCCGCGGCCACGATCGACGCGCTGTCCCGGCGTCGGGCCGCCGCCACCGGCACCCGCTGAAGCCCCGCACGGAAATGGCTGTGGCAATGCGTGCGGGACCGAGTCAGGACGACATCCGTCGGCAGAACCTGGGCGCACTGCTCCGCTACGTGCACGTGCACGGGGCGACCAGCCGTGCGGAACTGACCACCGCGCTCGGGCTCAACCGCAGCACCATCGGCGCGCTGACCGCCGACCTGGCCGGCGCCGGTCTGGTCAGCGAGGGGACGCCGAAGGAGACCGGCCGGGCCGGACGACCGTCGCTGGTCGTCCGGCCCGAGTCGGCCCGGGTGTACGCGTACGCGTACAGCGTGGAGGTGGACCGGCTGCGGGCCGCCCGGGTCGGTCTCGGCGGTGAGGTGCTCGATCGCCGGGAGCTGGACCGGCCGCGGAATCTGGTCGCCGGAAAGGCCGCGCCGCTGCTGGCCGGCGCGGTCAAGGAGATGCACCAGTCGGTACCGGCGGGCTCGATCTGTGTCGGGGCCGGGGCGGCGATCTGCGGCATGGTCCGCCGCGAGGACGGGCTGGTCCGGCTCAGCCCGACCACCGGTTGGGTGGACGAGCCGATCGGCGCGGCGCTCGCCGCCGAGCTGGGCATCGACGTGCCGATCACGGTGGGGAACGTGGCCGACGTGGCCGCCTTCGCCGAGCACGCCCGCGGCGTCGCCGCCGGCTGCGACAACGTCATCTACCTGTACGGGGACGTCGGCGTCGGGGCCGGCATCATCGCCGGCGGGCGGCGGCTCACCGGGCACCGCGGGTACAGCGGCGAGGTCGGGCACATGGTGGTGGTCCGGGACGGCATGCTCTGCGACTGCGGGCGCCGGGGCTGCTGGGAGACCGAGATCGGCGAGCACGGGCTGCTCCGCGCCGCCGGCCGCTCCGAGGCCCGGGGCCGGGACTCGCTGCTCGGCGTCTTCGACGCCGCCGACCGGGGCGACGCCCGCGCCCAGACCGCGGTCCGGCAGGCCGGCGACTGGCTCGGCTTCGGGGTGGCCAACCTGGTCAACATCTTCAACCCGGAGATGGTCATCTTCGGTGGCACCATGCGCGACCTCTACCTGGCCGCCGCCGCCCAGGTACGCAGCCGGCTCAACTCCAACGGACTGCCCGCCTGCCTGGAGCACGTGCGGCTGCGTACCCCCAAGCTCGGCGACGACGCGGCGCTGATCGGGGCGGCCGAACTGGCCTTCGAACGGCTCCTCGCCGACCCCCTCGACGTCGGCTGACCCGGGGCAGCCGCACCGGTAGGGGATCGCTAGGCTTGCCTCGCCCGGGCGCGGGTTGGTCCGCGTTCCTCCACAGTCGACTGAACGGAGTGGCCGCGTGACCGAGCAGCACCGACCGGACGGCCTGCTCGGCCGCTTCACCGCCGTTCGCGGCGTCGCCGACACGGCCGACGGCCTGGTGCACGTCGAGCTCGACGGAACGGGCGAACTGCTCGCCCTCGACCTCGATCCGCGGGCCATGCGGCT
>NZ_JAPDPH010000300.1 GCF_026013475.1 Micromonospora yasonensis
CCCGCTCCGCCTAGAGCTTCGTGTCGGCCGGCATGTGACGCAGCTCGATCGGCCGGCCGGCACGCCGCGCCAGGACGTACGCGGCGAGCTGTACGGGCAGGATGTCGAGCACACAGCCGCCGAGGCCGGCAACTGGCGGCAGCCGCACCACCAGCAGGTTGTCGTGCCGGGGCAGATCGGCGTCGGCGCCGGACACGAGCACGACGCGGGTGCCGAACCGGGCCAGATCGAGGGCGAGGGCGAGGGCACGGCCCGCGCCGAAGAGCAGGGCCACCCGGCCCGGCCCCGCCGCCTCCACCGGGCCGTGCAGGTATTCACGGACGGTGAAGCTGGCCGTGGGCAGGTGCGCGGCCTCGCGCAGGAGCAGCGCGGCAGCGCCGGCCGTCGCCAGGCGTACCCCCGAGGCCACCACGTCCACGCACCCGGCGTCGGCGAGGGCCGCCGCCAGCGGCTCGCCGTCGCCGTCGAGCACCTCGGCCGCCAGGTCCGGCAACAGTTCCCAGTCCGTCCGGCACCGGCCGCTCATCCGCTCCGCGAGCAGGCCGAGCGCCTGCAACGTCGCGGTGTAGCTGAGCGTGGACACGTCGGTGTCCTCGGCGCAGCCGAGCGGCACGACAGTGTCGGCGAGCACGCCGAGGGGGCTGTCCGGATGGTTGGTCAGGGCGAGCCGGACAGCGGGCCCGGCCGGCACGGCGGCCAGCGCCTCCACCGTCTCCCGGCTCCGGCCCGACTGGCTGACGCCGACGTACGCGGCGGCGAGTCCCCGCGGTATGCCGCCCTGCAGATCCGCGGCGCTCGCCGACGTCACGGGCAGGCCGTCGGCGCGCAGGACGGCGGCGAAGGCCGCGGCGGCGTGGCCGCTGGCACCCATCCCGAAAGCCGACAGGCTCCCCCAGCGCGACACCGCGGCGGCCTGGGCGCCGGCCGGTCCGGCCAGCGCCGCCCGCACCGTCAGCGCCGATCGCCGCAGGTTCTCCGGTTGCGCCCGCACCCCGTCGAGATAGGCGACCGTCATCCCTTCACCGCCCCGGACGCGAGACCACTGATGAGGTAGCGCTGGAACACCACCGCCAGCACCACCGGCGGCAGCGCCGCGAGAACACCACCGGCGGCAATGAGGCCGAAGTCCACGGCGTTGCGTCCGGTGAACTCGGCGATCGCCACGGGGATCGTCTTGGCCTGCTCGGTGGACGTGAAGATCAGCGAGTAGAGGAACTCGTCCCAGCACAACAGGAACGCGTAGAGGGCGGTGGCCAGGATGCCCGGCTTGGACAGCGGCAGCATCACCCGTACGAGGGCGCCGAGGCGACCGCACCCGTCTACCCGGGCGGCCTCCTCGAGCTCCACGGGCAGCGACGCGAAGAAGGTGCTCATGTTCCACAGGGCGAACGGCGTGGCCAGCGAACAGTAGACGATGACCAGACCGGTACGGGTGTCGAGCAGCCCGAAGCGCGACATGAGCAGGTAGAGCGGGATGATCAAGGCGATCGGCGGCAGCATGTAGGTGACCAGGAACGACAGCAGGGTCACCCGCCGCAGCGGAAACCGCAGCCGAGCCAACGCGTATCCGCCCAGCACCCCGACGGTGAGCGAGATGACCACCGTTCCGGCCGCCACCAGGAAGCTGTTGACCATGGCGCTGCGGAAGGCGGCGCCCGCGCCGGTGCCGCCGCCCGCGAAGATCTCGCGGTAGCGGTCGAGCGTGACGTGCTCGGGCAGCCAGCGCATCGGTCGGGAGACCAGGTCGGTCTGGCCCACGAACGACGAGTAGAGCAACCAGGCGAACGGCGCGAGGATCACGGCGGACACGGCGAGGGCGGCCACGTGGAGGAAGATCCGGTAGCGCAGGCTGGCTCTCACGGCGACCTCAGCTCGCTCTGCCGCAGCAGCCGCAGGTAGACCAGGGCCAGCAGGAGGATGGCGGTGACGGTCAGGTAGGCCAACGACGCGCCCGAGCTGAACCGCTGGGCGGAGAACGCCTGGAGGTAGGTGAAGAAGGTGATCGTCTGGGTGCCGCTCGCGGGACCGCCGCCGGTCATGACGTAGACGATGTCGAAGACCTTGAACGCCTCGATCGTCCGCAGCACCAGCACGAGGGCGATGTTGGGCACCAGCAGCGGCAGGGTGATGCGGAGGAACGAGCGGATCGGCCCGGCCCCGTCCACCCGCGCCGCCTCGTGGAGCCCCCGCGGGATCGTCTGCAGGCCGGCCAGCAGGAAGAACGCGACCAGTGAGGTGTTCTTCCAGACGTCGGCCACGACCACCATGTTCAGGGCGAGGAAGGGGTCTTCGCCCAGCCAGGACCGGTAGCCGTCCTGCAGGTGCAGTTCGGTCAGCAGCGCGTTGGCCACACCGTACTGGGCGTTGAGGATCCATCGCCACATGGCGCCGTTGACGATCGTCGGCAGCGCCCACGGCAGGATCACGATCGCGCGGAAGAGCCAGCGCAGCCGCAGCGGCGCGGCGAGCAGTTGGGCCAGCCCCAGCCCGAGGACGAGCTCCAGCGCGGTGGAGACGACGGTGAAGTAGGCGGTGTGCCCGACGGCCGTCCACAGCCGGCGGTCGGCGAGGATATCGGTGTAGTTCCGCAGGCCGACGAACGGGTACCGGCCGGGAAACGGGCTGTCGACGTCGTAGAAGGAGATGACCAGGGCGCGTCCGGCGGGGTACAGCACCACCCCGAAGACGACGAGCGCCGCCGGCAGGAGCAGGAGCAGCGCCAGCCGGATCTGGCCGCCGGCGGCGTGCCGCCGCAACGGCCACCGGCGCGCCGGCGGTGCCGGTCCGGTGGCCGGCGGGGTGGGTGCCGGGCGCGCCGGTGGCGCGGCGGTCATGAGAGCAGAGTACGGGCTTGTTCGGCGGCGTCGTCCAGGGCCTTCTTCGGCGGTTTCCGGTTGAGCAGGGCGTTCTGCAGCTCGGCCTGCAGGATCTGGCTGATCTCGTTGTAGCGGGGCACCTGCGGCCGGGCGATGAGGTCGGCCAACTGCTTCTTGGCCACCGGCACGACCTGCGGCAGGGTGGACGCCACGGCGGGGTCGTCGTACGACCTCGTCCAGCACGGCAGGGAACTCTTGGCGTACGTGTTCTGCACCTCGGCGCTGGTGATGTAGCTGATGTACGTCCAGGCCGCCTTCTGGTTCCTGCTGCCGGTGCTGACCGACAGGGCCATCGAGCCGTTGACGCCGGGGGCGCCGGCCGGTCCCGACGGTGTCGACGCCACGCCGACCTTTCCGGCGATCTTCGACTGCTGGGGGTCGTTGGCCGCGTTGAACAGGTAGGTCCAGTTGAGCGCCATGGCCGCCTGGCCGTCGGAGAAGATCTTGCGAACGTCCTCCTCCAGGGATTCGGCCGAGTTGGGGTTGGTGAGCTTGGCGTCGAGGGTCTGCTTCATGAACTCCAGCGCCTGCAGGCCACCGCCGGTGTTGAAGGCGATGGACTTGCCGTCGTCGGACAGGAACTTGCCGCCGAAGGCGCCCACGAGCTGGGTGTAGTCGCAGATGAGGGCCTCGGCCTGTTTCCAGCTCCAGATCAGCGGATACTCGACGACCTTCTTGGCCTTGAGGGCTCGGGCGGCGGTGCGGACGCCGTCCCAGGTGGACAGGCTCGCCGGGTCGACGCCGGCCTTGCTGAGCATGTCGGTGTTGTAGAAGAAGTACTTCGTGTCGAGGATCCACGGCACGCCGTAGTAGCGGTCGCGGTAGGCGGCGGTGGCGAGCGCACCGCCGAGCATGTCGCTCTTCCAGTTCGCGGGGAACTGGTCGGTGACGTCGGTGACGATGCGCTTGCTGCCGAACTCGGCCGGCCAGATCACGTCGATCAGCACCACGTCGAAGGTGCTGGCAGGGGCCGCCGCCACGATCTTGTCGTGCAGCGCCTCGTAGGCGACAAAGGACGGCTCGACCTTGATCTTCGGGTACTTCTTCTGGAACTCGTCGGTCATCGCGCGGATGTCGTCCTCGGAGTAGCCGGCCTGCTTCATGAAGAGGGCCTTGATCTGCCCCTCGCCGGTGCCCGCCGCGCCGCTGTCGCCGCTCGTGTCACTGCCGCCGCCGACGTCGCAGGCCGCGAGGAGGAGTCCCGCGCCGCTGATCGCCGACAACTGGAGAAGCCTTCGCCTGGACAGCTCGCTCATGTTCTCTGACATGATCGCCCTCCTGGGGCATTAGGTAGGCTGCTTAACAAAAACTTGTACTCGGTTCGCGATCACCGGTCAAGACCGCCGGCGCCGCCTTCCGGGTCCAACCGGCGAAGGAGTGGATACGCCTTGGTCTCCGTCGAGCCGTCCGGTCGGGCGGTGCTGGCCGCCCTGCTCGACAGCGCGCCCATGACCCGTCCGGAGCTCGCCCGCCGGACCGGCCTGTCGCGGCCCACCATCTCCGAGGTGGTACGCCGGCTCGTCGACAGCGGCCTGATCGTCGATGCCGGTGTGCGACGCGGCCGACCCGGCCGGGTACCCACCTACTACCGGCTGGCTCCGACGGCCGGTTACGTGGTGGCGGTCGATGTCGGCGGCGACAATCTGCGGGTCGCGGCGGCCGACATGAGCGGGACGCTCTGCTACGAACAGCAGCAGCCCACCATGGCCACCGGCGCGAACCGGGTGGCCGTGAAGGTGGCGCGGATGATCGCGGCGGCGACCGAGGCGGTGGCCGACCGACTCGGACCTCTTCGCCGGGTCGGCGTATCGGCACCCGGCGCCGTGCACGCCGACGGCCGCACCATGTCGGCCGCCCACAACCTCGGCGAGGAGGGTCCCTTCGACCTGGTCACACCGCTCGAGGCACGCGTCGACGCGCCGATCGTGCTGGAGAACAACGTCAACCTCGCGGCGCTCGGCGAGCGCTGGCGAGGGCACGCGCGGGACGTGGCGACGTTCGCGTTCCTGGCCGTCGGTGCCGGCATCGGCATGGGGCTGGTCCATAACGGCGAACTCGTCCGGGGGGCACACGGCGCCGCCGGCGAGGTCGCCTACCTGCCGCTGCCCGGCTCCGTGCCGCCCGAGCAGCGGGCGGGGCGAGGTAGGGAGCAGTTGGCCGACGAGGCCGGCGCGTACGGAGTTCTGGCGGCACTGGACGCCCGCCGGTCCTGGCCGGGCAAACGGCCGTCTTCGGTGGAGGAACTGTTCGCCCAGGCGGCCACAGGGGTGCCCGCCGCGCGTGAGCTGGTCGAGGCGGAGGCCCGGCAGCTGGGCCTCACCATCGCCAGCGCGTGCGCGGTCTTCGATCCCGAACTCGTTGTTCTCGGCGGGGGCATCGGCCGCAATCCGCTGCTGCTGCCGACGGTCCGGGACGTCGTCAACGGGTACGCGCCGTTCCCACCGCGGATCGAGACCAGCGCGCTGGGTGAGGCAGCCTCCCTCACCGGAGCGCTGTACATCGCGCTGCGGGCCGCCCGCGCCGAACTCCTGGAAGTCGCCGGCAGCTCCGACGTCGGCTGACGCCGGCCGGGGGCCGAGCGGAGGGCACGATCCGGCGGGAGCCCCAGCTCAGGGTTTGGCTCCCGAGCTGGGGCTCCAGCCGTCATCGCAGCTGGCCGGTCCGGTCGGTGTCAGGTGCGCGGGGCGGCGACGGCGGCCTGGGCGTCAACGATGCCCCAGCCGTAAACGGGTGAGTAGAGGCCGCGCAGGCCGGTGACCGGGGTACGGGCGGTCGACATCAGCACCGAGTACACGTTGTCGAGGCTGCGGCCTTGGGCGAAGAGCAGGGCTGCCACTCCCGACACGTACGGTGTGGCCATCGAGGTGCCGGCGTAGGCGTCGTAGTCGGCTTGCCCGCACGAGGCCGAGCCGCTGCCCGCCGGGACGCTGGACCAAACGTCGTCGTCGCAGTTGACCAGCCCGGCGCCACCGGGGGCGGCAACGGCCTTCAGGTCGGCCTTCACGCCCAGGTTGGAGTACCACGCCTTCACTTCGTTGCGATCGGTGGCGGCGACACAGAGGGCGCCGGGTTCCCAGGCGGGCGTGTCACACAGCGGGGCGGTCTCATTGCCGGCGGCGGCGATGACGGCGACGCCCTTCGCCTGCGCGTACGCGATCGCCGCGGTGGCGTCCGACTCGAGCCCGGTGAGGGTGAGCGCCTGGGAGCCGGGCAGCGCGCCGAGACTGAGGTTCACGACCTTGGCGCCGTGGTCGGCCGCGTAACGGATGCCGGCAGCGATGTCGGCGAAGCTGCCACTGCCCGCCTCAAGGACCTTGATCGGCATGATCTTCGCGTCGGGGGCGACGCCCGCGACACCGAGCCCGTTGCCGGTTTCCGCGGCGGCGATGCCCGCCACGTGCGTGCCGTGCTCGTCGTTCGCGTCAGGCGTGCCGTCGGGACCCCGCCAGTCACCGTTGCCGCACGAGGTCGTGCCGCAGTCGACGAAGGTCGCGCCGGGCACGAGCTTGGACTTCAGATCCGGGTGGGTGAGGTCGACGCCGGTGTCCACGACCGCGATCACGACCCCGGCTCCCGTGCTCGTTCCCCACGCCTGTTCGGCATGGATCTGCCGCAGGCCCCACTGCTTGTCGTACAACGGATCGTTTACCGCCGCCTGTGCGGGGGTCGCGGCGGCGGCCACGAGAGCGGCAGCCACCGCGGTGCCGCCGACCAACCGGGCGAATGACATGAGACCCCTCCTCCAGATGTGACAGCGCTACATCTGGAGGAGGGGCAACCGGCCACGAGATGCAACAGCGCCGACCGGATTCCGGAGGACGTACCGTCTCCACGGCCCGGCCTTCGGCTACTCGGCGAGCGCGGCGCAGCCGGTCGTTGCGGCGTCGGACGGATCGGTGAGGATGGCGCGCAGGTCCTCTCTGCCTGTCGGCAGGTCGGCCTTGGCAAGCCAGCTCATCGGGTTCACCCGGGTAGGCGAGCGCCTCACCGCACAGCGTGGCATCCTCGCTGAGCAGCCGCACCAGCTGGACCGGGGTGTCGGAGGCCGAGTCGTAGGCGTGTTCCAGGCTGCCCCAGTCGGTCTCGTCGAGCACGGCACGTGGCGAACGCATGATCCTGATCATGTACCGCGCCGGTTGGCTTTTCGACGACGTTTGGCAGAGCGCCGCCGGGTGCGGGCAACGCCGAGGCGGCGGTGCGCCGGCGCCGGGACGTTGCTGGAATGCTTCGGGTCGGTGGTCGGTCGGCGCTGGTCAACATCCGGCCCGCGGTCCGCCGCCGATCAGGGAGGTTCGATGGACGTCGTGGAACGGGTCACCCCGGCGGT
>NZ_JAPDPH010000301.1 GCF_026013475.1 Micromonospora yasonensis
ACGTGGTCGGCGGGATCAGCCGGACCGTGGAACGGGACGGCTGGCGGTTCGACATCGGCGGGCACCGGTTCTTCACCAAGGTCTCGCGGGTGGCCGACTTCTGGCACGAGATCCTGCCGGACGAGGACTTCCTGCGCCGGCCGCGGATGAGCCGGATCTACTACCGGGGCGCCCTCTACGACTACCCGCTGAGGGCCGGCAACGCGCTGCGCAACCTCGGCCTGCTGGAGGCGTCGCGCTGCGTCGGCTCGTACGCGCGAGCCCGGCTGCGGCCGCCACGGGACCAGTCCCACTTCGAGGGCTGGGTCGCCGCCCGGTTCGGCTGGCGGCTCTACTCGATCTTCTTCAAGACGTACACCGAGAAGGTCTGGGGGATGCCGGCCGACCGGTTGCAGGCGGACTGGGCGGCCCAGCGGATCAAGAACCTCTCGCTGCTCACCGCCGTACGCAACGCGCTGCTGCCCGGACGCGACCGCACGGACGTGACCAGCCTGATCGAGGAGTTCCAGTACCCGAAGCACGGCCCCGGGATGATGTGGGAACGCTGCGCCGAGGAGGTGGAGAAGCGGGGCGGCACGGTCCGGACGGACAGCTGGGTGACGGTGGTGCACCGGGACCCGGCGGACCGCCGGGCGATCGGCGTGACCGTGGTGGACGCGGACGGGGAGCGGACCGAGCCGGCCGACCACGTGGTCTCCTCGATGCCGATCTCCGCGCTGGTGCACGCCATGCGGCCGGCGGCGCCGGCCGAGGTCCGGGCCGCCGCCGACGACCTGCGATACCGGGACTTCCTGACCGTGGCGTTGGTGGTGCCGGCGGAGTTCTCCTTCCCGGACAACTGGATCTACGTGCACGACCCGGCGGCGAAGGTCGGCCGGATCCAGAACTTCGGCTCCTGGTCGCCGTACCTGGTCAAGGACGGGCGGACCTGCCTGGGGCTGGAGTACTTCGTCTTCGAGGACGACGAGATGTGGCGTACCCCGGACGCCGAGCTGGTCGCCTTCGCCACCGCGGAGCTGGAGCGGCTCGGGCTGGTCCGGCCCGGCTGCGTGGAGAACGGGTACGTGGTCCGCATGCCGAAGGCCTACCCGGTGTACGACGAGCGCTACCAGCACAACGTCGACGTGATCCGGGGCTGGCTGGCCCGGGAGGTGCCGAACGTGCACCCGGTGGGCCGCAACGGCATGCACCGCTACAACAACCAGGACCACTCGATGCTCACCGCCATGCTGGCCGCCGAGAACATCGCCCACGGCGCCGACCACGACGTCTGGGCGGTGAACGTGGAGCAGGACTACCACGAGCAGAAGTCGCCGTCCCGGCACGGGACCGGACGGGACGCGCCGATCCTCCCGGCCGGCCGGTAAGGGTCGCGGCGTGAGGGTGGTCATAACGGCTGGACTCCGGGGGCGGGGCTGCTGCTAGCCTTCTCGGCAGGTCATGAGCGCCAGCGCCAAGCCCCGGCTCGCTGGCCGGCAACCCTCCTCCGCGGTGGGGTGCCCCGGGTGAGGACCAGGCACCGGCAGCCGCCGGTGCAAGCGTGGCCTGGTACCCAGGTCAGCAACGACCAGGGGGAACCATGTCTGCTCACTTCCGCACCCCGCCCGTCGACGGCGTCGCCTACCCGGCCCGCTTCGCGCTGGTCAAGCGGCGGCACGTCGACCTGATGCGGGTGTGCAGCGACGCCTGTCGTCGCGCCGGCGCGCGCTGAGCGCCACTCCCCGCCTCCCTCGTTTCATCCTGCACGGCTCCGTCGGTCCGGCGGTGCCGTCGTCGGCGCGCGCCCGCGCCGCGATCCACTCTGGAGAGAAAAGTGCGCATCCGTTCCACCCTGACCCGCGTCGCCACGCTCGGCGTCGCCGCCGTACTCGCCGCCACCGCAGTCACCGCCTGCGGCGACAACGGCTCCACCAGCGAGGCCGCCAACCCGTACGGGCTGCTCCAGCCCGGCGTGCTCCGGGCCGGCACCCTCACCGACGCCCCGCCGAACGTGTACCTGAAGGACGGCAAGTTCACCGGCTTCGACAACGACCTGCTCACCGCGGTCGCCGGCAAGGTGGGGCTGAAGGTGGAGTTCGTCGGCACCGACTTCTCCGCCCTGCTCTCCCAGGTCAACAACCACAAGTTCGACGTGGGCAGCTCGTCCATCACCATCACCGAGGCCCGGAAGAAGACCGTCGACTTCGGCAACGGCTACGACTTCGGCTACTTCGGGCTGGACGTGCCGGCCGGCTCGTCGATCACGAGCTTCGACCAGCTCGCCGGCAAGCGGGTGGTGGTCGTGCAGGGCACCGTGCAGGACGACTACGCCACCAAGCAGAACCTGAACCCGGTCCGGGTGCCCGACTACAACGGCGCGATCAACCAGCTCAAGGCCGGCACCGCCGACGCCTGGATCGCCCCGGCCGAGATCGGCGACAAGTCCGCCGCGGACAGCAACGGCAAGATCACGGTGGCCGCCAAGCAGCTCAGCCCGGCCCCGACCGCGTACGCGGTGGCCAAGGGGAACGACAAGCTGCGCGAGGCGCTGGACAAGGGCCTCGACGAGGTGATCGCCGACGGCACCTGGAGCCGGCTCCAGGCCCAGTACTACCCCGGCCGGCCGATCCCGGCCGACTTCAAGCCGGGCAGCGGCACGGTCGCGGTGCCGTCGGCGTCGGCCGCTTCCTGACGGAACGTACGAGCGACGAGCGGGGCGGTAGGAGGAACGTCTGATGGATCCGTTGCGCACCCTGTGGGAGACCTTCTTCGACTGGGACGCCATGCGCGAGGCGCTGCCCGAGATGCTCACCGTCGGGCTGCCCAACACGCTGATCCTGGCGGTCTCCGCCGCCCTGCTCGGCTCGGTGCTGGGCATGCTGCTGGCCGTCGCGGGCATCTCGCGTACCCGATGGTTGCGGTGGCCGGCCCGGGTCTACACCGACGTGTTCCGCGGCCTGCCGGCGGCGGCGACCATCCTGCTCATCGGCGTGGGCCTGGCGCCGTTGGGCATGCAGGTGTGGGGTCCCAACCCCTACCCGCTCGGCGTGCTGGCGCTGTCGCTGATCGCCGCCGCGTACATCGGGGAGATCTTCCGCTCCGGCATCCAGAGCGTGGAGGCCGCCCAACTGGAGGGGGCCCGCGCCCTCGGCTTCTCCTGGGGCGAGGCGATGCGGCTGGTCATCATCCCCCAGGGCGTACGCCGGGTGCTGCCCGCCTGGGTGAACCAGCTGATCGCGCTGATCAAGGACTCCAGCCTGGTCTACTTCCTCGGCCTGGTGGCCAGCCAGCGGGAACTGTTCCGGATCGGCCAGGACTACGCGGCCACCACCGGCAACGAGTCGGCGCTGCTGCTGGCCGGCCTGTGCTACCTGGCCCTGACCGTGCCGCTGACCCACGCGGTCAACTGGATCGACCGGCGGCTGCGCCAGGGCCGGGCGGTCGCCGCCCCCGACCCCGACCTCGACGTCGATCTCGTGCCCGCCGGCCCGACCGGGAAGGATCCGCGATGACCACCACCACCACCGCCACCTCGGTCAGCCTGGCCGTCCGGGACGTGCACCTGGCCTTCGGCGCCCACCGGGTGCTGCGCGGCGCCGGCCTCGCGGTGGCCCGGGGCGCCACCGCCTGCGTGATCGGGCCGTCCGGTTCCGGCAAGTCGACCCTGCTGCGCACCATCAACCGGCTCATCGAGCCGGACCGCGGCGACGTGCTGCTGGACGGGCGCAGCGTGCTGGGCGACGACCCGGACGCGCTGCGCCAGCGGATCGGCATGGTGTTCCAGCAGTTCAACCTCTTCCCGCACATGAGCGTGCTGCGCAACATCACCCTCGCCCTGCGGAAGCTGAAGAAGCTGCCCGAGGACGAGGCGGCGCAGCTCGCCCGGGAGCAGCTCGACCTGGTCGGGCTGGCCGCCAAGGCCGACGCCCGGCCGGCCCAGCTGTCCGGCGGGCAGCAGCAGCGGGTGGCGATCGCCCGCGCGCTGGCCCTGCGGCCGCAGGTGATGCTCTTCGACGAGGCCACCTCGGCGCTCGACCCCGAGTTGGTCAAGGGCGTGCTCGGGGTGATGGCCGACCTCTCCGCCGCCGGCATGACCATGGTGGTGGTGACCCACGAGATGGGCTTCGCCCGCGAGGTCGCCGACACGGTGGCCTTCATGGACGCCGGCGTGGTCCTCGAGGCCGGCGAACCGGCCGCCGTCTTCGAGTCGCCGGAGCATCCCCGGCTGCGGCGATTCCTGTCCCAGGTGCTCTGACCCCGAGCACCCGGCCCCGCTGCCCCGTCCTCCGGTAGCGGGGCCGGGTGGCCCGGTCGGAGCCCGCCCAGAGCCAGAAGATCATCAGCGCCAGCCCGAGGGAACCGCCGGTGGCCAGCGCCCACCCTGGCACCTGCTCGGGCGCGGACGGGGGCGCCGCGCAGCCGGACGGCGTGTAGTCGACCGTGATCCGCTCGTGCCGGGCCGGCAGCTGGCCGTCCGGGAAGTCCGTCCGCGCGATCCCGCAGATCACCGGGCCTTCCGTGGACTCCACCCGCAGCAACACGCCCGTCGCCCGTCCCGCCCCGTCCCGCTGGACCTGCAGCACCTGCGCCGGGGCGAGCACGCCGGCTGGCGCCGGCGGTGCGGGCTCCCCGGCGGGGAGGAACCCCACGATCGCCATCACGGCGCACGGCAGCAGGAAGGCGATCGGCACCGCCGGGTAGGTCCGCGGGACACCGTAGCGGTGCAACGACATGCGCCGACGGTAGCGGTGGTGATCAAGACGGGCTACCCGCCGTCGCAACGCTCGGAGAGGGCGTAGCGGGTGAGCACCACGTCGCCGATCTGGCGTACCTCGACGACCCGGGCGCGGCGGCCCGGGTGCCAGGGGTAGCGCCCGTCGCCGACGAAGCGGGGAGCCCGGCAGTCTCCGACGAAGAACGGCGCGACCACCAGGTGCAGCTCGTCGGCGAGGCCGGCGGTGAGGAACTGGCCGTGCAGGCTCCCCCCACCCTCCACCATCAGCCGGCGTACGCCCCGGGCCGCCAGGTCGTCGACCACCGCCTCCGGGGTGACCGGCTCACCGGCGTCGACCACGGTCGCCGCGTCGCCCACCTGCTCGCGGGTCTTGTCCACCGCGCCGCTCGGGCAGTAGACCAGCTTCACCCCGTCGCCGAAGGTGAAGAACCGGGCGGTCGGGTCGAGATCGCCGCTGCCGGTGACGGTGACCTTCACCGGGGACGGGGGCAGGCCGCGCGCCACCCGCTCGGCCCGCCGCCGCGCGGAGCGCACCAGCAGCCGGGGGTCGTCCCGGCGTACGGTGGCGGCGCCGACCAGGATCGCGTCGCAGGCGGCCCGGACCTCGTCGACGCGGTCCAGGTCGGAGTCGTTGGACAGCAGCAGCCGGTCGGCGGACGCGTCGTCGATGTAGCCGTCGATCGACATCGCGCAGCTGAGCAGCACGTACGGCCGGGTGCTCACGGCACGAACGGCAGGTCGAGGGCGTGGTCGGCTCGTGCCACCTTGGCCGCGAGGTAGCCGGCGTTCGCCGGGTACAGGTGCACTCCGGTGGCCACCCGGTCGACCACCGTCAGGCCCAGCCGGTCGAGCTGGTCGGCCTTGTCCGGGTTGTTGCTGAGCAGGGCCAGCCGGGTCACGCCCAGCGCGGCCAGCATCTGCGCGGCCACCGTGTAGTCCCGCTCGTCGGCGCCCCGGCCCAGCGCCACGTTCGCCTCGTACGTGTCCAGGCCCCCGTCCTGCAGCGCGTACGCGTCGAGCTTGGCGTACAGGCCGATGCCCCGGCCCTCCTGGCGCAGGTAGAGCAGGTATCCCCCGGCCTCGGCGATCCGCTCGACTGCCTCCCGCAGTTGCGGCCCGCAGTCGCAGCGCTGGCTGCCGAAGACGTCCCCGGTGAGGCACTCGCTGTGCGGCCGGACCAGCGGCGGGGGCAGGTCGGCGCCCGGCCGGTCCGCAGCTACCCGGTCACCGAGCCCGAACGCGAGGTGCTCCCGGCCGTCCACCAGGCCGTGAAAGGAGTGGACCCGGGCCGTGGTGACGTACCCGTCGGGGAACCGCAACGGGACTGTGACCTGGGTCCGGACCGTGGCGGCGGGCAGCGTTTCGTCCATCCTTCTCCTCCGTCCGGGGCTGCCGGACGGGCCGGCAACGCACACCTCGCACCCTCACCGTAGGCCGGATCACCGACAGTTGCCGGGCAGCCGGAAAGCCGGCCGGCGCCACCGCAGGACCGCCGCGCCGGGCAGGCTGGCCACCAGCACCAACGCCCCGTACACGGTGGCGGCGGCGACGCCCTGGGCGGCGGTGAGGCCGGCCGCGGCGAACGCCCAGGCGGCGACCCCCTCGCGCGGGCCGAAGCCGGCCACGTTCGCCGGCAGCCCCATGGCGAGCAGGGCCAGCAGGGTCAGCGGCAGCAGCCGGGCCAGCGGCGCGTCGGCGCCCGCGGTGCGCGCCGCGACCACGAAGGTGGCCAGGTGGCCGGCGACCACCACGGCGGAGGCCGCCAGCACGCCCGGCCAGGTGCGGCGGGCGAGCAGCCCGGCCCGGACGTCCGCCACCGCGGTCCGGGCGGCCCGGGCCCAGCGGGAGGCCCCGGAGCGCGGCGCCGCCCGGACGGCCAGCGCCAGCCCGGCCGCGACCACCAGCGACACGGCCACCACTGCCGGCAGGTACGGCCGGACCGGCGAGGGCAGCGCCGCCAGCACCACCACCGCGATGACCAACTGGACCACCTGGCCGGCGGCCCGTTCCCAGACCACGGCCCGGACCCCCCGGGCCACGTCCCCGGCGTCCCGGCCGTGGCTGACGGCCCGGTGCACGTCGCCGAGCACCCCGCCAGGGAGGGTGGAGTTGAGGAACACCGCCCGGTAGCAGCGCGCGACGGCGGCGCCCAGCGGCAGCCGTACGCCCAGCCCGCCGGCGACGAGGGACCAGCGCCAGGCGCAGCAGACGGTGGTGAGCGCGCCGATGCCGAGCGCGGCGGCGACCGCCGGCGGGTCGATCATCCGCAGCCCGGCGAGGAACGGACCGCTGCCCACCCACCAGAGCAGGACGGCGAGGACGCCCAGCCCGCCCAGGGTGCGTACCCACGCCCAGGGCGACCGGGCCGGCCCACCGGCGGCCGACACCTCCGCCGACGCGACCGGGGCGACGCGGGTGGCGGGCGCCGGCGGGGCGACGAGCGCGGGGGCGGGGGGGGGCCCGGCGGGGGGCGGTGGCGCGGAGGGC
>NZ_JAPDPH010000302.1 GCF_026013475.1 Micromonospora yasonensis
GCGGCGGCGCCGAGGACCGCGCCGAGCACCGCCGCCACCGTCCCGGACCGCCATCGCACCATGTCCGGCACGCTATCGGCCGGCGTCGCGGCGGCCCGCGGCCGGGTCGCCCGGCGGGCTCGTCAGGCCGGGCTGCCGCCGTCGACCGGGCGCCCCTGCTCGTCCTGGGTGCGTCGGGCCCGCCGGTCGCCGGTGCTGGGCATCGACCGGGTCGGGTCGAGGAAGACGTACGCGATCTCCGGGTACTGCTCGGTGAGCCGCCGTTCGGCCTCGTCGGCGGCGGCCTCGATGTCGGCGCCGGTCGCGTCGTCGTGGAAGTCGACCTTCGCGGCGACCAGGATGTCCTCCGGGCCGAGCAGCATGGTCATCAGGGTGTCGATGCGGTTCACCGTCGGCAGCTCGGTCAGCTCGTGCTCGATCTGCCGGTGCACCCGCTCCGACACCGCCCGGCCGACCAGCAGGGAGATGTTGCTGCGGGCCAGGATGCCGGCGACCACCAGCAGCAGCCCGCCGATCAGGATCGAGGCGATGCCGTCGTAGAGCTCCTCTCCGGTGAGCTCGGACAGCCCGAGGCCGACGCCGGCGATCAGCAGGCCGATCAGGGCGGCGGTGTCCTCCAGGAAGACCGCCTTGACCGTGGTGTCGGCGGTCAGCCGCAGATAACGGCGGGTGTCGGCCCGCCAGCGTCGGGCTTCCCGGCGGACCTGCTGGTAGGCCCGGCCCAGGGACACCGACTCGACGGCGAACGAGATCACCAGCACGATGTAGGAGACCCGGTAGTTCCCGGTGTGCTCGTGCACGAGGATCGTGGTGACGCCGTGCGTGATGGCGAAGCCGGCGCCGACGACGAAGGTGAACAGCGCGGCGAGGAACGCCCAGACGTAGCTCTCCTTGCCGTACCCGAAGGGGTGGTGCTGGTCGGCGGGCCGCGCGCCCCGGCGCAGCGCCAGGTAGAGCAGCACCTCGGTGGTGGTGTCGGCGACCGAGTGGGCGGCCTCGGAGAGCATCGCCGCCGAGCCGGAGATCAGGCCGGCGACCAGCTTGGCGGCCGCGATGACGAGGTTCGCCGTGCCGGCCACCACGACGGTGGCGAGGCTCTCGGTCTTGGCTTCCGCTTCCGCCATGCGCTCACCCTATGGCCGGTCACGGCGCTCCGCCCGGGGAGCGGAACGGACCGCCGGTGTGGGCGAGGCCGGCTCCGGTCGCGCCTTCCGCGCGGCGCGCCCGCGCGGGTGCACGCCCACGACGCGCGGGCTGCTAGCGTTCAGGCGTGTCACGGACCCGTACCGAACGCCTGGTCAACCTGGTGATCTGTCTGCTCTCCACGCGACGGTTCCTCACCGCCGCGCAGATCGCCGCGACCGTGCCCGGCTACGAGCACGATCCGGATGACGCCAAGGACCACGAGGCGTTCCAGCGCAAGTTCGAACGGGACAAGGCCGAGCTGCGCGAGCTCGGGGTGCCCCTGGAGACCGGGACGGCCAGCGTCTTCGACGCCGAGCCCGGCTACCGGATCGCCCACCGGGAGTACGCGCTGCCCGACATCCCCCTCGAACCGGACGAGGCCGCCGCGGTGGGCATCGCGGCGCGGCTGTGGCAGCATGCCGGCCTGGCCGCCGCCGCGTCGTCCGGGCTGGCCAAGCTGCGCGCCGCCGGCATCGACGTGGACCCGCAGGCCACCCTGGGTCTGGAGCCGATGGTCACGGTCGACCCGGCGTTCGCCCCGCTGACCGCCGCCGCCCGGGACCGGCGGGAGGTCAACTTCGACTACCGGGTGCCCGACCGGGACGCGCCCACCCGCCGCCGGCTGCAGCCGTGGGGCGTGGTCTGCTGGCGCGGCCGGTGGTACGTGGTCGGGCACGACCTGGACCGGGCGGCCACCCGCTGCTTCCGGCTCTCGCGGGTGGTCGGCGCGGTCCGGACGACCGGCCAGCCGGGGGCGTACGAGCCACCCGCCGGGGTGGACCTGATCAGCCATGTGGCCCGCTGGTCCGGGCCGGTGGAGCGGACCGGCCGGGCCACCGTGCTGGTCGCCCCGGGCCGGGCCGCCGGGCTGCGTCGGTGGGCGGTGCGGTGCACCTCCGGTCCGGACGGCGACCGCCTGGTCCTGCCGTACGCCGACGCGGACTTCCTGGCCGGCCAGCTGACCGGGTACGGCCCGGACGTGCGCGTGCTGGATCCACCGGAGGTACGCGAGGCCGTGATCCAGCGGTTGAAGGAGATCGTCGCCCGGCACGACGAGCTGGCGATGGCCGGGGGTGCCCGGTGACCCGCCCGGCGGCCCGGGGTGGCCGCGCCTCGGCGGACCGCCTGGCCCGGCTGCTCAACCTGGTGCCCTACCTGCTGGCCCGCCCCGGCATCGAGATCGCCGAGGCGGCGCAGGACCTGGGCGTGACCGAGAAGCAGCTCCGCGAGGACCTGGAGCTGCTCTGGGTGTGCGGGCTGCCCGGCTACGGTCCGGGTGATCTCATCGACATGGCGTTCGACGGCGACCGGGTGACCATCACCTACGACGCCGGGATCGACCGCCCGCTGCGGCTCACCCCGGACGAGGCGCTCGCCCTGGTGGTGGCGCTGCGGATGCTCGCCGAGACGCCTGGGGTGGCCAACCGGGAGGCCGTCGAGCGGGCCCTTGCCAAGATCGAGAGCGCGGCCGGTGACCTGGCCGGCGCCCCGGTGGAGGTGCGGCTGCCCGGCGACACCGCCCGGGTCCGCGAGCTGCGCGCGGCGGTGGAGCGCGGCCGGGCCCTGCGGATCACCTACTACACCGCCGCCCGGGACGAGACGACCGAGCGGACCATCGACCCGCTGCGGATGCTGATGGTGGGCGGCCGGGCGTACGTGGAGGCGTGGTGCCGCCGGGCCGAGGCGGTTCGGCTGTTCCGGGCCGATCGGATCGACGCGGTCACCGAGCTGGACGAGGTGGCCGTGGTGCCGCCGCAGGCCCGCCCGCATGACCTCAGCGACGGGGTGTTCCGCCCTTCGGCCGACCTGCCGCTGATCACCCTGCGGATCGGCCGGGGCGAGCGGTGGATCACCGAGTACTACCCGTGCGAGCGGGTCGAGGCCGACGGCGAGCAGTGGCTGGTGTCGCTGCGGGTGACCGACCTGGGCTGGGCCCGCCGGTTCGTGCTCGGGCTCGGGTCCGACGTCAGCGTGCTGGCCCCGGCCGAGCTGGCCGAGCAGGTCCGCGCCCAGGCGGTCGCGGCGCTCGACGCGTACGCGTCGCCGGCGGAGCGCGCCGATCCGGCGGTGGCCGGCAGTACCCAGTAGGCTGACCGCCGTGGTGACGTGGATCGTGGTCGGGGTCGTGCTGTTCGCGTTCGTCGTGCTGGCCCTGGCGGTCCGGCCGGTGCTGGCGCGGTTGCCCCGGCTGGGGCGGGCGGCGCTGGCCCTGCAGGGGCGCCAGGCCGAGGCGGAGGCGCTGCGGTCCACGGCCGAGGTGCTCCAGCAGCGGGCCGGGGCGCTGCAGGAGCGGATGGCCGTCGCGCAGGAACGGCTGGCCGTGATCAAGGTGAAGCGCGGAAAATGATCGACAGCGGTCGCTCCGCTGCGCGGTAGCTGCGCGTTCGGTGGCGAGTTCGCGCACGATCGTGCCGCCGTGGGTGGTTGACGGGACACTTCGGGTTGGTCGAGACTTCACCGACCGGGCCCGCACCGAGGGGCCCGGCGGGGTGGCAAGCGTCTTCGGCCCACGTACGATGGGCTGCGATTGCCCCTCAACACACCTGAGCGACTGGAGCTTCCCATGGGTGCCCTCAAGCCGTGGCACATCGCCGTACTCGTGGTCGTGCTGATCCTGCTGTTCGGCGCGAAGCGGCTCCCCGACGCGGCCCGTTCGCTGGGCCGCTCGCTGCGGATCATCAAGGCCGAGACCAAGAGCCTGCACGACGACGACCGCGACCTGGCCGAGAAGGCCGACGCGCAGGCCGGCTACCAGCCCCTTCCGCCGAACACCCAGCAGCCGCAGCAGCAGTACGCCCCGCAGCCGCAGCAGCCGGTCGCCCAGCCGGTCGACCCGGTGCAGCGCGTCCGCGAGAACTGATCCGGAGGGCCCACCACCGTGGCCTTCGGGTTGAAGAAGCGCGGCCCGAGCGAATTCGAGCGGGCCGCCGACGGCTCGATGACGCTCATGGAGCACATCCGTGAGCTGCGCAACCGGCTGTTCCGCGCGTCGTTGGCGATCGTGGCCGGCCTGGCCGCCGGCTTCTGGCTCGCCGACCCGGTGTTCCTGCTGCTCAAACGGCCGTACTGCCGGCTGCCCGACACGACGGACGCGCTCGGACACTGCCAAAACCTGCTGGCGTTGGCGCCGACGACGAGTTTCCTCCTGAAGCTGAAGCTGGCGCTCTGGCTCGGCCTGATCATCGGCGGGCCGGTCTGGCTCTACCAGCTCTGGGCGTTCATCGCCCCGGGCCTGCACCGGCACGAACGTAAGTGGGCGTACGTCTTCGTGTCGATCGCCGCGCCGCTGTTCGCGGCCGGCGGGGTGCTGGCTTACTTCGTGGTCGACAAGGGCCTCGGGTTCCTGATGGAGTCCGGGGTGGGCGGGCTGTCCAACCAGTTCGAGGTCACCGCGTACGTCGGGTTCGTCACCAACATGATCCTGCTGTTCGGGGTGGCGTTCGAGTTCCCGCTGATCCTGCTCATGCTCAACTTCACCGGGGTGGCCAGCGCGCGGCGGCTGTTGAGCTGGTGGCGTGTGGTGATCTTCGTGTCCTTCGCGTTCGCCGCGATTGCCACGCCGGACCCGGGCCCGTTCGGGATGACGCTGCTGGCCGCCGCGCTCTCCCTGCTCTACTTCGTCGCGGTCGGGGTGGCCTTCCTCAACGACAAGCGGCGCGGGCGGGGCAAGGAGATCTACGCGGACGTCGCCGACGACGAGGTGTCGCCGCTGGACCTCTCCGCCGAGCCGGTCGAGGCCGGCGGCCGGGTCGAGGCGAGTGCCCCGATCGGCGCACCACAGCCGATCGCCGCGCCCGCACCGATCGAACGCCGCTACGACGACATGACCTGACCGTCACCGCCGTCGACCGGAGCGCCGTCCCCGTCCGCCGGGGGCGGCGTTCCGCGTACCGGTCGCAGGTTCACCGCACGCCTTTTCGGTCGGCGGTGGCATCCCGCCCACCCTGATGGGCGACCCGGCAACCGGATTCCGGGGACTCCCGGACGGACGGCGCGGGCGGCGCGATCGGGCGAGCCGGCCGGTGAGCCGGGCCACGCCCGGGCACGGCCGGGCCGGCGGGTCCGCCGGGACCGGTCTAGCGTTTCGCGCCGGGGGGCGAACGCCCCGCCGACCGACAGCCGCCCACCGGGAGGACACCGCCCATGCGCGCCACCGTGATCCATGGCCCGAACGACGTCCGGGTCGAGGAGGTGCCGGACGCCGCGGTCCGTAGCCCCGGCGACGCCGTCGTCCGCGTCGTGCTCGCCTGCATCTGCGGCAGCGACCTGTGGGCGTACCGGGGGGTGGCGCACCGGCAGCCGGGCCAGCGGATCGGGCACGAGTTCCTCGGCGTGGTCGAGGCCGTCGGCGCCGACGTCGGCTCGGTACGGGTGGGCGACCTGGTGGTGGCGCCCTTCGTCTGGTCCGACGGCGTCTGCGAATTCTGCCAGCAGGGGCTGCACACCTCCTGCCCGCAGGGCGGCTTCTGGGGCTCGCCCGGTTCGGACGGTGGCCAGGGGGAGGCGGTCCGCGTCCCGTACGCCGACGGCACCCTGGTGAAGCTGCCCGCCGAGGCGGCGGGCGACCAGCGGCTGCTGACCGCCCTGCTGGCGCTGTCCGACGTGATGGCCACCGGCCACCACGCCGCGCTGGCCGCCCGGGTCCGCCCCGGCGCCACCGTCGCGGTCGTGGGCGACGGCGCGGTCGGCCTCTGCGGGGTGCTCGCCGCGAAGCGCCTCGGCGCCGAGCGGATCATCGCGCTGGGCCGGCACACCGCCCGCACCGACATCGCCCGCTCCTTCGGCGCCACCGACGTCGTCGCCGAACGGGGCGAGGCGGCGGTCGCCGCGGTTCGGGAGCTGACCGGCGGGCAGGGCGCGCACGCCGTGCTGGAGGCGGTGGGCACCGCGGAGTCGATGCGTACCGCGATCTCCATCGCCCGCGACGGCGGCGCGGTCGGCTACGTCGGCGTGCCGCACGGTGGCAGCGCCGGGGTGGACATCGGCCAGATGTTCAACCGCAACGTGGCCCTCGGCGGTGGCGTCGCGCCGGCCCGGGCGTACCTCCCGGAGTTGCTCGCGGACGTCCTCGCCGGCACCATCGACCCGTCCCCGGTGTTCGACCGCTCGGTGACCCTCGACGGGGTGCCGGACGGCTACCGGGCGATGGACGAGCGCACCGCGCTCAAGGTGCGCATCACCTTCTGAGCGTGCCGGTCGGGGACGTGGTTGGATGGCCGGATGCAGTTCACGGTGACCGACGTGCCGGAGCGGGAGCGGTTCGAGGCGCGGGACGAGTCCGGGGCACCCGCCGGTGTCGTCACCTACCAGCTGACCGGCAACATCATCGTCTACACCCACACCGAGGTCGACCCGGCGTTCGAGGGGAAGGGTGTCGGGTCGACCCTGGCCCGCGCGGTGATGGACGACGCGCGGGCCCGGGGGCGGACCGTGGTGCCCGTCTGCCCGTTCCTCAGCGGATGGCTGGAAAAGCACCCCGAGTACGACGGGATCGTCGCCCGATCGACCCGCAAGCTCAGGTGACCCGGGACGACTCGCCGGGCACCCGCTCGTACGACCGCCGCTCGACGATGTCCCGGAGCCGGTCCATGGCGTCCCACACGTCGACGAAGCGGGTGTAGAGCGGGGCCGGGCCGAGGCGCAGCCGGCCCGGGGCGCGGTAGTCGCCGACCACCCGCCCCTCGTCGGCGAGAGCCCGGGAGATCCGCAGCGCGTCCGGGTGGTACAGGCTGACGTGGCTGCCCCGCCGGTCCGGATCGCGCGGGGAGGCCACGGTGAAGCCGTACCGGGTGAGCCAGGCGTCGGCCAGGGTCACGATCGCCTCGCCCAGCCGCCGTCCCTTCTCACGTACCCGGTCGATGCCCGCCTCGGCGAGCACGTCCAGCGCCGGGTCGAGGGCGGCCATGCCGAGCACCGGCGGGGTGCCCACCTGGAACCGGTCCAGGTGCGGCACCGGCTCGTAGGGGAGGGGGGGGGGGTGGGGAAGAGGGTGGGGGAGGGGGGGTGGGGTGGG
>NZ_JAPDPH010000303.1 GCF_026013475.1 Micromonospora yasonensis
CCGACGGCCGGTAACCAGCAGATCTCGACGTTCACGTACACCGGCCGCGGGCAGATGCTCAAGCAGACCAAGCCCAACGGCAACACCGTGGACTTCGAGTACTACCTCGACGGCGCCACCAAGCATCAGCTGGAGAAGACCTCCGGCGGCGCCATCGTCGCGGAGCACAACCTGCAGTACCAGGCCAACGGCCACCCGTCGCGGGACGTGCTCAAGTTGATGAACGCCGACAACTCGTCGGACTACATCGACAACACGTACGTCTTCAGCTATGACCCGCAGGACCGGATCGCGAAGCTGGACAAGACCGGTGACAGCACCTCGACGGAGACCTACACCTACGACGCCAACGGCAACACGGTGTCGCAGACCGTCGAGGGGACGACCAGCACCAGCAAGTACGACCGGAACCGGCTGCACTCGACCACCACGGCGGGTGTGACGTCGACGTACAACTACGACCCGCTCGGGCGCCTCGACACGGTGTCGGTCGGTGGTCAGCGGGCGCAGAAGTACTACTACGACGGTTTCGACCGGACGGCGAAGACGGTCGCGGGTATCGGCTCGACCGCGAAGACGACGACCTACGTGTACGACCCGTTCGACCGGACGGTGTCGCAGACGACGGCGTCGAAGACGACGATCTTCACCTACCTGGGGATGGACAACCAGGTGCTGCGGGAGGAGGTCGCCGGTAAGGCGGAGAAGTCGTACCAGTACGCGCCGTGGGGTCAGCAGTTGACCCAGATCAAGCACAAGGACGACGGTTCCCGGGAGTATTCGCAGTTCATCTACCGGCCGCGTGGTGACGTCGTCGGGATCACGAAGGAGGACGGCAAGACCCGCGCCACGTACGGCTACACGGCGTACGGCAAGGATGATGAGTCGCAGTTCACGGGTGTGGACAAGCCGGGTTCGACGCCCGACGGTGAGGAGCCGTACAACGCGTTCCGGTTCAACGCCTCCCGGTGGGACGCCAACTCGGGCACCTACGACATGGGCTTCCGCAACTACGACCCGGGCTTGAACCGGTTCCTGACGCGGGACGCCTATGGCGGTGCCTTGGCGGACATGAGCCTGGCGGTGGATGCGTTCACGGGTAACCGGTATGCGTTCGCCGGGGGTAACCCGATCAGCTTCGTGGAGTTGGACGGGCACCTGTTCGGGATGTCGTGGTCGGACATCGGCCATGCCGCCCTGGACGTGGCTGGGATGGTGCCGGTGATCGGTGAGGTCGCCGACGTCGCGAATGGCATCTGGTACGCGGCCGAGGGCAACTACGTGGACGCGGCGCTGTCCCTGGCCTCGGCGATCCCGCTTGCGGGTAACGCGGTGGCCGCGGCCAAGCTGGCCAAGACGGGTAAGAAGATCGCCGACGGCATCGACACCGCAAAGGACATCGAAAAGGGCGTCGAAGCCGCGACGGACGCGAAGAAGGCGCTACCGACCAACACGCCGAAGACGAAGACCGACAACCCAACGACACCGACGAAGTGCAACAGCTTTGTCCCGGGCACCAAGGTGCTCCTCGCCGATGGGAGCAGCAAGCCCATTGAGGACGTGAAGATCGGGGACCGGGTCCTCGCCACGGATGTCGAGTCGGGGGACCAGCAGAGCCGTCCTGTTACCCAGCTCATCCAGGGTGACGGAGTCAAGAAGCTGGTCACCATCGTCGTCGACACCGACGGCAAGTCCGGTGGCAAGACCAGCACCATCGTGGCGACCGACGGCCACCGGTTCTACCTGCCGGACTCCGGGGTCTGGGTGACTGCGGGCCAGTTGAAGGTCGGCGCCTGGCTTCAGACGTCGTCGGGCACGTGGGTCCAGATCTCGGCCATCCGGCACGAGAGCCACGTCCAGCGAGTGCACAACTTCACCGTCGACGGACAGCACACCTACTACGTCCTCGCCGGCGAAACCCCCGTACTCGCCCACAACGACGCCTGCCCAACCGGCAAGCCCAACGCAGAGGATGCTGCCGAGTGGGTCGACGAGGGTGGCGATCTTCGCGGTCCCTCACCCGAGTACGGCATGCCGAAGGAGTCGTACGACTACCAGTCCGGTGTCGCTGGCGCTAGATCGAATCCCCAGACCGGCCGAGCCATGGCACCGCAGTTGTCGATGCCCGGGGCTGACGGTGTGGCGGTGACCGCAAAGTTTGATGGCGTGAACGGAAATGAGATCATTGACCGCAAGGTCGGCCTAAGATTCACTGACAAAATGGTTGACCTTGCTCGCCGGCAGGCCGGCACAGCGGCCTACCATGGGCTGCAACCGGTCTGGGAGGTGCCGACAGCGGAGATGGCTGGAGTTGCGAACAGGTTCCTCAAGTTCGCGAAGGTGTCGACGATCCAGGTTAGGGTTGCGATTTGAATCTGGAGCCGGTGATTTTGGCCCTGACGTCCGCAATGATGCTGCTTGAGGACGCTGGGCCAGAGGAGATCAGTCCCGAGACCGCGGTACGGGGACAAGAGAATATGGGTGACTACCTCGATCGACTTTCTGGCCCCGACCGGGAGGAGTTCCGCGCGGTACTGCGTCAAGTGGCGCGGGACATCGAGGATAGAGACCCAGCGGTTGCCGAGTTCATCCGCAAGGTTCCTTTCAGTCTCGGCTGGGATGAGGAGCCCCTTGAATAGGGCACATTCCTTGTCCTGACGGATTGGCCCTGATCGACGGAGCGACTCCGCAGTTGAGTTCGAACCTGGTGCCCGTTCCCTAGTGGGGCGGGCACCAGTCTGTTCATCCCCCACACGAACTCGTTCGACCGGACGGTGTCGCAGACGACGACCCTGTTCACGTACCTGGGGATGGACAACCAGGTGCTGCGGGAGGAGGTCGCTGGTAAGGCGGAGAAGTCGTACCAGTACGCGCCGTGGGGTCAGCAGTTAACCCAGATCAAGCACAAGGATGACGGCTCCTGGCGACGGATGTGTTCACGGGTAACCGGTATGCGTTCGCCGGGGGTAACCCGATCAGCTTCGTGGAGTTGGACGGGCACCTGTTCGGGATGTCGTGGTCGGACATCGGCCATGCCGCCCTGGACGTGGCCGGGATGGTGCCGGTGATCGGTGAGGTCGCCGACGTCGCGAATGGCATCTGGTACGCGGCCGAGGGCAACTACGTCGACGCGGCGCTGTCCCTAGCTTCCGCGATCCCGTTGGCGGGTAACGCGGTGGCCGCGGCGAAGCTGGCCAAGACGGGTAAGAAGATCGCCGACGGCATCGACACCGCCCGCGATATTGAGAAGGCGGCCGAGAACGCCAAGAGCCTCGAGAAGGGAGTGGAAGGCGCCACCGACGTGAACAAGGCGGCGCCGACCAACACGCCAACCACCAAGGTCGACGAGCCAACGGCCCCGAAGCAGACCACACCGACGAAGTGCAACAGCTTCGTGCCGGGCACGAAGGTGCTGCTCGCGGATGGTTCCACGAAGGCGATTGAGGATCTGAAGCTCGGTGACCAGGTCCTTGGCACGGACGTGGAGTCGGGCCAGAACCAGGGTCGTGCGGTTACCAACGTCCGTAGCCACGAGGGCAGCAAGACGTTGGTGACGATCACGGTCGACGTGGATGGCAAGGCTGGGTCAAAGACCGGGTCGATCACGTCCACGGCGGCGCACCTGATCTGGCTGCCCGACGCGGGGCAGTGGGTTACCGGCGGTGACCTCAAGCCCGGCATGTGGCTGCAGACCGCGGCCGGCACCTGGGTACAGATCACCGCAATCACCAAGACCGTCCGCCACGAACGAGTCCACAACCTCACCGTCGAGGGCATCCACACCTACTATGTGTTCGCCGGCAACACGCCGGTACTCGTGCACAACTGCGGAAGTGGCACCCGGGATGGTGCCGGGATGTCAGACGACGAACTGCTGCAGGCTGCTCAGGATCTGCGAGACGAGTTTGCGCAATCTGTCACGGGAAAGAAGTATTCTCCTGCGTCTGTTACGGCTGGTTACAATGTTGAGACTCGACAATTTGCGGCAGGGCATTCGACAGGAAATGGGAATTGTGCAGAGGTGTGTGTCATAAACCAGCTCGGCGGCGACCCGAGTAAGATTCGGTTCACGACCGCCGTGAGGCCACGTACTGGGAAGCAGTTGCCGATCTGCTTCAGTTGCGAGGCGACGTCCCCGAGAAGTCACTTCCCACCAAATACCCAATTCAGAAGTGACTTTATTGCCAGTTTCTACGAGTGACCTAGCGCAAGATCCTGAACCTCTGAGTTCGAAGTAGTGACCGGGCGGCCTTCCGCATCCTAAACGGAACTGCGGTTGCGCCGCCCGGTCCGATTTTCGGTCGTGTCTGAAGGGAGACGCGGTGCAATGTCGTCGGCTTCGGGTGGGTACTTGGTCCAAGCGCTGGCAGGTATCATTAGATTTGCTGTAGGTGGGGCGCTGGCTGGCCTGGCAGGATAGTTGTTGATGCGTCCCGTTGATGAACGCCGGAGGGTTCGGTATGAGTGCGAAGCTTGCAGACGAGATTATGGGCGCCGAGTATGACTGGCTTGGCTGTGATGGTGACGGCAACGTAGCCCTCTTCAGTACCGCCGGGGGTGGGTACGCCCCCGATGAGTTCTTACGGGACCCAGATGCGCATGCGGGGGCGATTGAGGCAATTTTGGCACTCCAGGCCACGACCACTGCGCGCTTCGCGCCAGAACTGGCCACGCAATATATCAACATCTGGAGGCTGGTTGCCGAACGCGGGCTGTTCGCCTTCGACGCCGATATCAACGGCGGTCCTTACGGTCTGGTGGCGGCTCCCGAGGTTGCTACACCCGCCGACAAGCTCCCGCCGGCCGCCATCCCTGTATTGCGGTCCCTCACATTCCAACAGCTACGGTTCGCGGACCTGGCCACCGTCTCGGAGCAGGTCCTGCGGGAGGGGCGATGATCTCTCTTGCGAGCAGCGCTGGGCGTGCCCCACCTGTCGGGCCTGTCCGTCGTCAAGCGGGCGAGCCCGGCAGGGCTGTCAATGACTACCGATGCCAACCACCACGCCCAGCGCCGCGGCATCCCCTACCTTGGATAGCGTCGTTCGTCGATGCTTTGGCCGCCGCCGGTTGTGGTTGTCTCCCCAGGTTGCCGCCACCGCCGCCGTCAACATCGATAGAAGTTGACGAGGCAAGGCAGCAGCACATGGGTAAGGCCAGGTGGAAGCCATGAATACGTACGTAACGCTCCGTGGCCGGGGTGAAAATCCCACACGTACTACGTCATCGCCGGCGACAGCCCCAGTCTCGTCCACAACTGCGACGAGATGATGGACTTCGCTCACGGTACGACATCAACACATGCTGACAACATCCAAGCCAATGGGCTGAGCGGTGATGCGGCGCGAGCGAACAGCCACGGCGGTGCCGTCAACCATCAACCAACCGGGAAACCTGTTTACCTACCGGGTCACCCCGGATGACACGGGCACCCTGAGTGATGCTGCTACATTTGGCGGGAGCCGGGCGGGCCCAGGAGAGCGTCCTGCCCTTCTATCTTCCAGATGTGTCGATGTGAGTATGATCGGCTGAAGGCTGCCGGTCACATCATCACTCGCGTGACGGTCCGTGCCACCATTTGGTGTTACGGACTTCTCACTTTCCAGTTGAGGAGCCGTACGAGTTTCCGCCAAATTCGGAGATTCCGATCGATCTAATGCGTCGAGCAGTCAAGGAGTTCTGTCTGTCCGGTGGGCAGCGGCCTCCCTGCGTCCAGTGGGAGAAGCCAGAGTTCTGGTAATTCTCTGAGAAGTACCTGGCTTGACGAACCTGCCCGAATTATTCCCTGGGCAGTGAAGAGGTAACGGTTTTGAATCAGCCCTTTTCATCCTGCGTAACGGTTGCCTTCGACGTGGTGCAGGACGAGGATGGCCTGCACGATCGTGGTCGCTCGCCGTGGGCAGCAGCGCAGCTTGACCAGGATCTTCTAGGTCTTGAGGGTGGCGATCGCGAGTTCGCCGCGGGCGCGGATTTTCGCGTGGGCGCGGTTCACGGCCTTCTGCCGGCGTGACAGCTTCGGCCGGAAGCGGCACCGCTTGAACGGGGCGCACACGCTGCCGCGGGCACCTTGGTGGCCCTTATCGGCGAAGGTCATCACGTCTGCCCTGGTCAGCGCCTCAATGATGCCGTAGGTGCGGGCTGCGGCCAGGTGTCACCGTTGCGCAGGTGAGCCAGGGCGAGCAGTGCCTGCCGTCCCGCGTCGAGGCGCCACCACCTGGATCGGCGCTGGTCGCGGTGGCTGCGGATGCGATCGGCCAGGTGGTTCAAGGTCCGGCTGGACAACGAGATCGTGGAGGGGTAGTGCCGCAGGCCATAGCGGGTACGACCCGCGGCGGATCGGCCAATCTGTTCGTCGACCGTGCGCCGTGCAGGTTCTGCCGAAACAGCATGACGGGATACGCCGAGCAACTCGGTTTGGATACCCTGCATGTGTACGGACCGCAAGGCCTAGACGGCGTGTATACGAGGAGTGCCGGCAAGTATGTCCCAGTCTGAGAACCCGCCGGGCGTGAAGATTGAGACATTCGTGCCCGAGTACCTGAGCCAGGAGGTGAGCCTCGAGGAGGCGCGGAACATCTATCAGTCTCTGGGGAAGGCTTCAGCCAGCTTCACCTGGAACGACTGCGGTGATGAAGTCCTAACCCTCAGTGTCGGGGAAGATCATTCGACGGCGACGCTGCTGAAGGATCGGTCCTTTTGCGACCTGGTGTACGCGGACAATCCCGGGGAGGACCTGATAGAGAGGGACGGAAGTGTCGTCGAATATCCGCGTGCGTTGATCCTGCCGCGTGAGAAGGGCCTGGAGCTCCTGAACGTCCTTCCTGACTTCGATCGACTGTTCGAGAGTTATCGCTGGAGAGTCCAGGATTGATGTGAGGTGAGGCTCGAACAGTCGCCGGAAATGGCGGCCTCGAGTTGATCCCGCCACCGGTGCAGTGAAAGTCCCAGCACTTCCGCTCGATCCGGCCCGGCTCGATGGTGGCCTTCGGCTCTGACGACCAGAGCCGAAGGCCACCTTTCGAACGCTATTCAGAACTGACTCATCCCCGCGTCTGGTAGATCT
The DNA here is from genome assembly GCF_026013475.1 of Micromonospora yasonensis. Lineage (GTDB taxonomy): Bacteria > Actinomycetota > Actinomycetes > Mycobacteriales > Micromonosporaceae > Micromonospora > Micromonospora yasonensis. The sequence continues at coordinate 7,061 of NZ_JAPDPH010000303.1, forward strand.
CCAGTCCGGTCAACGAAGCCGGCAACGACGCGCGCAAGCAGGCTGACAACCTTCCGGCGACAAAGGCCGCGGAAGAGACGCCCTCAGCGCCGAAGTCTGAGTGCAACAGCTTCGTCCCTGGAATCAAG
>NZ_JAPDPH010000304.1 GCF_026013475.1 Micromonospora yasonensis
GGTCGCCTCGTCCGCGGGCGCCGACCGGCTCGACGACCTGACCGCGCTGACCGACGGCTACTCCGCCGCCTTCGTCGGCGCCGGGATCATCGCCGCCGTGGGCGCCGTCGTCGCGGGACTCACCCTGCGCGCGGCGAAGCGGCAGCCGGCCGACGAGGCAGAGCCGGTACGCGTCGGATGAGCCGGTGATGTAACACACCGACGGCAGGCTTCGCTCCTCTCCGACGGTAGGTCGGATGCACGGCCGCACGACATGGTCGGTCCGTGACGCGTTTGCCGGCTCTGTCGCGTGCACCAGTTGACCCGACCGCTCATCGCCCCGCCGGCCGTCGGCCGGCTCATCGAAGGAGAGAACGGTATGCAGTGGACCCGCCCGAATCGCTGCGACAATTCCGGCCCGAACTGCCTTGAGGTGGCCCATACCCCGGACGGAGGCCGACTGCTGCGGAACTCGCAGCGGCCGGACGTCACGATCGAGGTCGACGCCCAGGAGTGGTCGACGTTCCTCGACTCGGTGCGGGCCGGCCAGGCCCTCTGAGCCGTGCTCGTAGGGCCGTTTCGACGGTGAGGCAGCAGCCGCGAGCGGTGTGGTAGCCGCAACTCCAACCGCCGATGACCCCTCGGTTCCGGTCACCCGGACCGAGGGGTCACTGCTTTCGTATGTCGCAGGGTCAGTTGCACTTATTGCAATGTGAGCATATGTTGTCGTCCGGTCGACGGGAGGGAAGTGCGCGACATGGGAGCGGGACACGATCACGGCCAGCAGGCGCTGCGGGCCGGCGCGAAGCACCGTGGCCGGCTGTGGGCGGCGTTCGGCCTTCTTGCGGCGTTCATGCTCATCGAGGCGATCGCCGCCTGGCTGACCGGTTCGCTCGCGCTGCTGTCCGACGCGGGGCACATGTTCACCGATGTCCTCGGCATCGGCATGGCCCTAGCGGCGATCACCGCGGCGAGCAGAGCCTCCCGCGACGGACAGCGCACCTTCGGCCTGTATCGGATGGAGGTGCTCGCCGCGCTGGCGAACGCCGTCCTGCTGTTCGGTGTGGCGATCTACGTCCTGCTGGAAGCGGTGCGCCGATTCGCCGAACCGCCCGAGGTGCTCGCCGGGCCGATGCTGGTCGTGGCGGTCGCGGGCCTGCTGGCCAACGTCGGGGCGTTCCTGCTGCTGCGCGCCGGCTCCGAGGAGAGCCTCAACGTGCGGGGGGCGTACCTGGAGGTGCTGGGTGACCTGTTCACCTCGGTCGGGGTGATCGTCGCCGCCGGCATCATCGCCGGCACCAACTGGTGGTACGCCGATCCGATCATCGCGGTGGCCGTGGGCCTGTTCATCCTGCCCCGCACCTACAAGCTGGGCCGGGCGGCCGTGCGGGTGCTGGTCCAGGCCGCGCCGCCGCACCTCGACGTCGCGCAGGTCCGCGACGCGCTGGACGCGGTCGAGGGCGTCGCCGGCGTCCACGACCTGCACGTGTGGACCCTGACCTCGGGCATGGAGGTCGCCTCGGCGCACCTGATCCTCACCCGCGAAGCCGACCTCGCCACCGTGCTCGCCGCGTCCCGCCAGGTGCTGCACGACCGGTTCGCCATCGAGCACGCCACCCTGCAGGCGGAGCCGCAGGACGCGGACGGGGTCTGTGCCGAGAGCGGTTGGTGAGGTTTCCCCGAGCGTCGGCGCTACCGTGAACTGACCGGGATGGTGCGATCGACGCTGCGAACCAGGGGTTGCCGATGTCGGGTGCTGCGGGCTCCGAGGTGGACGTGCTGGTGGTCGGGGCGGGGCCGACCGGCCTCACCATGGCGGGGCAGCTCGCCCGGTACGGCGTGCGGGTACGCCTCGTCGACCGGGCGTCCGGCCGGGCGCACGAATCGCGGGCGTTGGCCGTCCAGCCCCGCACGTTGGAGGTGCTGGCCGGTTCCGGGGTCACCGACGAGATGGTGGCGGCCGGCAACCAGGCGGTGCGGCTGACCCTGCACGCGGGTCGGCGGCAGCGCTCGGTGCGGCTGTTCGACCTGGGCCTGCCCGACACCGCGTACCCGTACCTGCTGCTCCTCTCGCAGGCGGAGACCGAGCGGCTGCTCGGCGAGCACCTGACGACCGTCGGGGTGAGCGTCGAACGCGGCGTCGAACTGGCCGGTCTGGACCTGACCGGCCGGGCGGCGGTCGCGACGTTGCGCGACCGCGACGGCCGGGTGGAGCGGGTGTCGACCCGGTACGTGGTGGGTTGCGACGGCGCGCACAGCGCGGTGCGGCAGTTCGCCGGAATCGGCTTCGAGGGCGCCGCCTACCCGCAGACCTTCGTGCTGGCCGACCTGGAGGTCGACGGCGTCGAGCCGGACGCGGCACACGCCTTCCTCGCCGGACGGGGGCTGCTGCTCCTCTTCCCGCTCGGTCACCCGGCCGGCTGGCGGATGGTGGCGATGCGGCCACCCGACGATCGCACCTCGCCGGGCGCACCGGTCCACCTCGCCGAGCTGCAGGCACTGGCCGACGCGTACGCGGGTGGTGGGCTGCGGCTGCACGACCCGGTGTGGGCGACGAACTTCCGGCTGCACCACCGGGCCGCCACCGCCTACCGGTCCGGGCCGGTGTTCCTGGCCGGCGACGCCGCGCACATCCACAGCCCGGCCGGCGCGCAGGGCATGAACACCGGCATCCAGGACGCGGTGAACCTCGGCTGGAAGATCGCCCAGGCCCTGCACACCGACGCCGACCCCGCCCTGCTGGACAGCTACCACGCGGAACGGGCCCCGGTCGGCCGGATGGTGCTGCGGTTCACCGACCGGGCCTTCACCGTCGCCACCTCCACCAACCCGCTGATCCGCTTCGCCCGTACCCGGCTCGCCCCCGCCCTGCTGCCGGCGGTCCTCGCGCCCCGGTTCGTGCGGGCCACCGCGTTCCGCACGGTCGCCCAGCTCGCCATCCGCTACCGGCGCAGCCCGCTGTCCACGGAAGGCCCCCGTGCGCCGCGGACCGGTCCGCGAGCCGGGGACCGACTGCCCGACGTCCCACTGGCCGGCGGCCGCTCGCTGCACCGGCTCGCCGCCGCACCCGGCTGGCACCTGCTGCTCTGCGGTCCGCCGCAGGGCTGGCCCGCCGACGAGATCGACGACCTGACCCGCCACCACCGTGGCCGGCTCACCGCCCACCGGCTGACTCCGGGAGCCGACGCCGAGGTCCTGCGCCGCCTCGGGGTGAGCCCCGGCGCCCACGCCGGCTACCTGGTCCGGCCCGACGGGCACGTCGGCTACCGCGCGGGCGGGACCGACCTGGCCGGCCTGCGCGGCTACCTGCGCCGGTGGGTCGGCCCGTAGTCGTCCCTTGCCGGCACGCCGCGCCGGGTGCCGGACCTGCTGCGGCCACCGGCGGTCCCCGCCCGCCTCGATGTCCGGGGCAGCGGTCAAGATCTCGGGCATGGAGTTCTTCTGCTACCACCGGGACCGGCGCGACTCCGCGTCACTGCGCCGCGAGCTGCTGCAGGAACACTGGTCCTACATGGACCGGTACGCGACCGAGATGATCGCCCGGGGGCCGACCTTCGCCGACGACGGCGCCACGCCCACCGGGAGCGTGCACATCGTCGACCTGCCGGACGCGGCGGCGGCCCGGGCGTTCGCCTTCGACGAGCCCAACTACCAGGCCGGTGTGTACCGGGACGTGCTGCTGCGCCGGTGGCGCAACACGCTGGGACGCACCATGTGGGACTTTCCTGGCGGCAGGACCGGTGGCAACCGGTACCTGGTGCTCGGCCTCGGCGGGGGCCAGGCCGCCGAACTCGCGGTGCCGCCCGGCCGGGACGAGCTGATCGCGTACGGGCCGCTGCTGTCCGACGACGGCGCCACCTGGCTGGGTACGGTGGCGCTGGTCCGGGCGTCGGACCCGGGCGAGGCCCGTGCCGTCCTGACCCCGCACCGGTACGCCGACATCGAGGTGCACCGCTGGGCGTTCGGCGGCCGGCCGTCCTGACCGGGGGAGGGCGGTGAACCGCCGGTGGCTCAGACCGGGGTCGCCGTCGGCGCCGGCTCCGGTCACTCCCGGCCCGTCGCTGCCGGGCTCCGTGTCCGGATCCGGCCACGAAGGATGTCTTCACACGAAGAACATCAGCACGTAGCCTGCCTGAAACGATTCACGACCGCGCGGAGGCAGGCGTGACACCTCGGACTCCCGGACCCCAGCCGCTGTTCAGGAGCCGGACCACGGTGATCGCGGCGGCGGCCGTCGTCGCGACGGTCGCCGCCGGCGCCCCACCGGCCTCGGCCGCCCCGGGCCACGCCCCGACCGCGCCGGCCGGGCTGACGGTCGGCGACCGGACCCGACCGCTCAACGTGGAGGGCATCCCCCAGTTCGGCTGGCTGCCCAGGGACGTCGACCCGGGAGAGACCCAGACCGCGTACCGGATCACCGTCACGACGGCCGGCGGCGACCTGATCTGGGACTCCGGCAAGGTCGCCTCCGACCAGCAGTCCTATGTGCCCTACGGCGGGCCCGCCCTGCGCGCCGGCACGGCGTACGAGTGGACGGTCCGCACCTGGGACCGCACCGACCAGCCGTCCCCGCCGGGCAGCGGCGCCTTCGAGACCGGCATCTCCGACAGCCAGTGGGAGGGTGCCAGCTGGATCCGCCGGGCCACCACCGAGGCCGACGACTACACCCTGGCCCGCACCGAGGTACGCCCCAACGCCAGCCCGGTGGTCCGCGCCCGCGCCTACACCGCCGCGGACCACACCTACGAGCTGTACCTCAACGGCACCCGCGCCGACCGCGGCACCTCCTTCGGCTATCCCGGCGAGGACTACTACCAGGCAGCCGACGTCAGCGACCTGGTCACCGCCGGCGAGCCGCTGGCCATCGGAGTGCGCTACCACTGGTACGGCAGCGGTCAGGGCCGCCCCGCCGGCAACCGGGGCCTGCTGATGAAGCTGGTCGTCGAGCACGCCGACGGCACCCGGGAGGTGTTCGTCACCGACGGATCGTGGCGGGTCGCCCGGGACACCCGGTTCGTCGCCGGCGCCGAGCGCCGCAACGGCGAGGGCGACCGGGTCGAGCGGCAGGACGCCCGCGCCGAGGTGACCGGGTGGACCCGGCCCGGCTACGACGACAGCGTCGCGCCGTTCACCGCGCCCCAGGTCGTCGGGGCGCACCCGAACGCGTCGTACCCGCACCTGATCGGCCAGGAGACCCGGCTGGCCGAGACCACCGTCGCCCCGGTCGCGCTGCGCACCGCCGACGACGGCACGGTGGTCGCCGACTTCGGCGTGGTCATTCCCGCCCGCCCGGTCGTACGGTTCGACGCGGGCGTGGCCGGCCGCACGGTCACCCTGCGGGCCGGCTACACCCTCACCGACACCGGCCGGGTCGCCACGTCCACCCTGCAGTCGCAGGGCACGAACATGAGCTTCCCGTACCTGCAGAAGGACGGCCCGCAGGAGTTCCGGGCGTTCACCCACCTCGGCTTCCGCTACCTGGAGATCCCCGGCGCCGATGAGGAAATCGCCCTCGACGACATCTCCGCCGTCGTCGTGCACACCGACGTTCCCGCCGGCCGGGACGCCACCTTCGCCAGTTCGGACACCACCCTCGACGCGGTGTGGACGATGCTGAAACGTTCCGCCCTCTACTCCGTGCAGGAGGCGTTCGTCGACACGCCCACCCGGGAGAAGGGCCAGTTCCTCGGCGACGCCGCGAACATCTCCTACGCCACGATGGGCGCCTTCGGCGAGCGCGACGCCACCCAGCAGGCCATCCGCGAGTTCCTCCGCTCCGCCGCCCGCTACTGGACCACCGGCGACGACCGGGGCCGCTACAACGCCGTCTATCCCAACGGCGACGGCAAGCGGGACATCCCCGACTACTCGCTGATGTTCGTCGACTGGGTGTGGCGGTACTGGACGCAGACCGGCGACCGGGCGCTGCTCGCCGAGGCGTACCCCGCCATCCGGGACACCGCCGACTACGTGCAGCGCCACATCCCGGCCACCGGCCCGACCGCCGGCCTGGTCACCGAGCTGGCCGGCGGCAGCGGCGCCTACCGCTACGGCATCGTCGACTGGCCCGAGCCCGGCCGCTTCGGCTACGACATGACGGCCGTGGCCCGGACCACCATCAACGCCCAGGGTGTGGACGTGCTGCGGACCACCGCCCGGATGGCCGAGGCGCTCGGCCGGCCCGCCGCCGAGGTCGCCGCGTACGACGGCCGGGCCGCCGACCTCACCGCCGCGATGAACGCCAAGCTGCGCCGCGCCGACGGCAGCTACGTCGACGGGCTGTCCGCCACCGGCGAGCAGAGCGGCCACGCCGGACAGCACGCCACCTCGTACGCCATCGCCCACGGCGTGGCTCCGCGCGCCGACCTGCCGGCGCTGGCCGACCACCTGGCGGCGATGGGCATGAAGCAGGGGCCGATGACCGCGCACTGGCTGCTGCGCGCGCTCGCCGACGCCGGCCGGCCCGACGCCGTGCTGCGGCTGCTCACCAACCCGGACGACCTCGGCTGGGCGAACATCCTCGCCCAGGGCGGCACGTTCACCTGGGAGGCCTGGACCCTCGACCCCGGCACCAACTTCAGCCAGTCCCACGGCTGGGGCTCGCAGGCCGTGGTCGACGTCCAGGAGAGCCTGCTGGGCGTCCGCACCGCCACGCCGGGGGCCGCCGTGGTGGACGTGGTGCCGCCCGCCGTCGGGCTCGACCACGCGGCCGGCACCGTGCCCACCCAGCGCGGCCCGGTCCACCTCGACTGGCGGCGTACCGGCGCCGGTCTGACGGCCGACCTCGACGTGCCGGTCAACGTCACCGCCCGGGTCGCCCTGCCGATCACCGACGGCATGTCCTACCGGGCGGCCGGCCCGAGCAAGGCCACCTTCGTCGGGATCCAGGACGGCCGCGCCGTGTTCGAGGTGGGCTCCGGCCGGTCCAGCTTCCACCCGGTCGCCGACACCGCCGCCCAGCCCCGCTGACCACGGTCCCGGCCGTCCACCGCCGGGACACCGCCCACGACCTCGGTGCGGACCGCCGCACAGAAGGGTGAGAACCATGACGCTCACGACGCGGCGCGTGCTCTCCGCGGTCGTCACACTGCTGCTCGGGCTGACGCCGACGGT
>NZ_JAPDPH010000305.1 GCF_026013475.1 Micromonospora yasonensis
CCGGCCGGCCCCCCAGCCACGCGTCGGCGAGGATCTTTGCCGACGCCCGACTCGGACAGTGGTGTAGCTTCGACCGGCCTGCGATGCCGCCGGTCTGCGCCTCTACTTCCCATCGCTGGCCGTCGGTGCGGATGTAGACGTCGCGGCGCCCTCGCGGACTCCGGTCCCCGTTCCACCAATGACGCTCGATTCTCACGTGCTGACCGTATAGCACCACCTGCGGAAAGACGAACGATAGGGATCTTGAGAAGAGACGGTCGGCGTGATCGACCAACCACGGGTTGTGGGCGAGACGCGTCAGCCGTAGGGCGGCCGTCGGTGACCTGCGGGACGGGTCAGCTCCACCTGCATGTAGCCGTGGCCAGCAACCCGACCAGCAATCTCGCCAACGCCATCAGCGCCGCTGCGGCAATCCTCGCGAGAAGGCCACTACTTCCCGCCGGGTTGCGCGACTCTGTTGCCTAATTCCCGGCGCGCCGGTTGTGGTCCGTGATGTGGCTGCCATGCGGAGTCCGGGCACGTCAGGCGGCGTGTTCGCACTCGTGGCGGACCATCTATCTGCCGTACTGGGCGCCGTGTCCGCCCGGCCCTGAGGAGTGGGAGGCGTGAGCGATGCGAATCGGCGGAACTGGACCAGCTACGTCAGCCTCGTGCCTTCAAAAGGCCGACTGGGGTAGTGGTTGTGAACAAATAGGGCCCTCCAGGTTGGGGTTGGACGGGCCGAGGGCCACGTCGTCCAGCTCGGAGGGCGCTTTGCGGATCACTTTGTCCGCCCGGCGGTCGTCGCGCAGGCTCTGGCGGCCTAGGGATCAAACCCGAATCCGTGTGCTTCGAGCCTGGGCGGGCGCGCGGTCGATCGAGCTCTGGCCGCTTTTTGGCCACGTTGGCGGCCCGAAAACGCCCGAGGAACTGCAGGACATCAACGTGGTGGTGTATCAGCGGAAACGACGTCATCCTCGACGCCCTGCTGCTGCGCCTGCACACCGAAACCGCCTGCCGCCGTGGCGGCGCCCTCGCCCTCCGCCTGGTCGACCTCGATACCCGCCACTGCCTGGTCCGCCTCACGGAGAAGGGCGGCACCCTGCGCTGGCAACCCATCACCCCGACCCTCGCCGCGCGTCTTCAGGAACACGCTCAGGCTCGGGGCGCGGTCCTGCCCACCGACCGGCTGTTGCGCTACCGCAACGGCCGGCCGATCAGCAGCCGCCGCTACGACCACCTCTGGAAGCGCATCGGCGAACGCCTGCCATGGGTAGCCGCCCAGGGCCTCTCCACCCACTGGCTCCGGCACACCACCCTCACCTGGCTAGAACGCCACTTCGGCTACGGCATCGCGCGTGCTTACGTCGGGCACACCGACCGCGGTGGACCCGCCACCACCACCTACATCAAGGCGTACCTGCACGCCGTCGCCGCCATGACCGGCGAACCGCACCCGCTCGCGCCCAGCACGGCGCACGTCCGCCGTTCGCGATCGCTACGCCGTCCGGCGGTCCTCGCCGTGGTGGCGGCAGCCGGACACGCCGCCGTGCTCACATTCGCCCCGGCCACGCTCTACGAGGTCCAGGGTCTGGCACCCCGAGGCGGGGACCCGTTGATCGACCAGCACCTTTCCGGCCTGGTGATATGGATCCCGATGGACGTGGTTGTCCTGGCCGTCGGGACGGCCGTGTTCGTTCCTGCGGTGGCTGCGCCGACTGGAGCGGGCGATGCCCCCAGCCCGGGCCTTGAGCCGCAAGACCGGGTGGTCCCGTTGGAGGAGATCAAGCCGTGACGGAGTCGGGACTGGCCATGGCCTTGGACCATGTCACCCTCGCGTTGCCGGCGGCGGGCATCGAACCCATCGACGTGGCCGGTAAGCCGCATCACGCCTGAGCTTCTCCCGCAGCCGACCCGGTGGTCATGCCCGGCGCCGGCGCAAGGCCCACCAGAGCCCGCCGACTGCGGCGGCGCCCGCGGCGATCACGAGCAGCCACACAACGGCCGGCGTCCCCGCGTCCTGCTCATCTGCGGCGGGGGCGGGCGTTGCGGCGGAGGACGCGTCGGTGGCCGGCGCGGAGGCGCTCGGGGTAGGCGCGGCGGACGGAGACGTCGCGGCGCCTGCGGGTGCCGCGGCCACGGTCAGCACCGGTGCGGGGTTATCCGCGGCGCCTCCCGAGTTCGGTTCTTCGATCCACCGGTCCACGTGGTCGTCGCTGTAGGTCTGCAAGGTCTTGAACACCAGCTGCCGGATGTCGGTCGGCAGCTGCCGGACCCGGACGGCGTACTCGGCGTCCTTGCCGGCGGGCACCGCCGGCCCGGACACGGTGTAGCCGTCGGCGGCGGTCTTGAGGGCCCATCCGGTGGGTCCGCTAACCCAGGTGACGTCCGCCGGTTTGATGCCGGCGGGCAGGACCACGCGCAGGGCGGTGATGCCAGCGGTCGTCGACTCGGACTCGGCGACGAAGGTCAACACGCTGTCGGTGGCCCCGGCCTGGGCCTTGTCCGCCGACACCTCCACGTGCGCGGACGCCGGCCCCGCCGTCAGCAGCAGTGCCGCGACAGCGCCGCCGGCCAGCACGCCCGTCCTCGTCCACCCTCGCATCACGATGGTCCTCGCCCTTCTCGATGCCGCGCGGGACGCGATGACGCCCCGGATAGTAGTCGTCCGGCGGTCGCGATTAGTTCCCCCCATTGACGGCCGCCACGATGGCACGCCGAGCCGGTTACGGACCGCGTGCAGAGCCGTGCCGTCCCTCGGGAGGAGCCGCAGCCGTGCCTGCGGCGGTGGCGGCTGGTTGTCCAGAGGCAGTTGCCAGCGTGACCCCTCGCCGCGCGGCGTGCGGGGCTGGCGGTCCACCCGGTTGATCATGGCGGCCACGGCCACGGCGAGCACCACCACGGCGTGGCTGGCCAGCCGGGGCCACTGCACCCGGCCGGCGGCGACGTCGGCGACGCTGAGCAGGGCCAACACGGCCACGAACGCGCTGAGGATCGGCAGCACACCGGCGGTGCGCTGCCGGCGGGCTGCCACCCACAGCAGCCCGGCGCCGACCGCAGCGTTCCAGGACGCGGACTCGTGCCAGAGGTGATCCATGCTGGCCGCATCCATTGCGCCGTGCCCTGGGTGGGGGGCGCTGGCGAGGGTGGTGACCTGCGCCGCAGCGAGCAGGATCTGCGCCGCCCCCAGCACTCCGAGAGCGCCGCGACGGACGGTCACCGCACGCGGCCGGCGCGGGGCCGCCTGCGAGGACACCGCGGTGAGGACATCGCGGGTCAGATCCGGGACCGGTTCGGCGACCGTGAGACGGGCCCGTCTGGTGACCAGTTCCGCCTGCCGGTACCAGGCCCGGCACCCGGGCTCGTTGTGGGAGCCGTCATATCCGACCGCGCCGACGTCAGGTCGGGGTCAGGTGTGGCTGACGGGCGACGCCCGGGCCCGCACCGGGTCATGGCCAGTCGGTGTCGCCCGGTTGAGGGTCCTCCCAAGGGTTGGCCAGCCGGGCTCGGTCGGCGCCGACGGCGGCGGGTTGGTCCGGGTCGGCAGGGCGGGGGCGCGGTGGAGTCTCCCCCTTCGGATCGGTCGCGGGCTTGCGGCTGCGGCCGGCCGTGACGAGGGCGGCCAGGGCGGTGGTCAGCGGCACCGCCGCCACCAGGCCGAGGGTGCCGACCAGGGACCGGACGATCTCCTGGGCGATGAACTCGCTGTTCAGCGTCCCGGCGATCCCTCGGCCGCTGCCGAGGATCAGGACCAGGACGGGCAGGGATGCGCCGGCGTACGCCAGGACGATGGTGTTGACCACGGAGGCGATGTGCGCCCGGCCGACGCGGTTCGCCGCCCGGTACAGCCCTCTGCGGGACATGGCGGGGTTGGCGGCGGCGAGTTCCGCCACGGTTTCGGCCTGGGGTGACGGTGATGTCGTCGAGCACGCCGAGGGAGTCGATGATGATGCCGGCCAGCAGCAGCCCGTGCAGGTCGACGTTCTGGTAGAAGATGCCCAGGGTGCTGGTGTCCTCGCTGCCGTAGCCGGTCATGTGGGTGACGCGCATGGCGAGCACCGCCAGCACCCCGGTCAGGACCAGGCTGGTCAGGGTGCCCAGCACCGCCACGGACGTGCGCACCGACACTCCGTGGGTCAGGTACAGCACAACGAACATGATCGTGGCGGAGCCGACCACCGCCACCAGCAGGGGTGGCTGACCGGCGACGATGGCTGGCAGGACGAACAGCAGAACCACCGCGAAGGTGACCGCCAGCCCGGCGAGGGCGGCCGCGCCCCGCAGCCGGCCGAAGCCGATCACCGCGACGGCGACCAGCACGGTCAGCCAGATCAGCGGCACCCCGCGCTGGTGATCGCTGATGGCGTACTGCTGGCTGGACGGGTCGGCCGGGTCGGTCAGGACCAGCACCACCACGTCGTCGCCGATGTCGACGCTGGGGGCGCCGGGTCCATTGGGGACCTGGGTCTCTACGGTCTGGCCGGCCTCGGCGCCCTCGGTGATGCGGACCGTGACTGTCCGCAGCGGCTCACCGTCATGCCGGTCGGGGTTTCCACAACCTCGTCCGGCGCGCACTCCCGCAGCTGCATGGCGGTGACGGTGCCGAGCCTGCGGTCGTTGGCGCCGGACGGGTCGGTCGGGGTGTCCTCGCGCGGCCACAGGATCGCCAGCGCGACCACGGTCGCCGCCATCATCGGGACGATCACCGCCGCGACGAGGCGGCGCACCCGGACGCCGGCGGAGTACGATCGCCGTGTTCTGCGCCCATCCCGTGACCACCTTCCCGTCGCACGTGCTCAGGGCAGGCTAACTTGATCTTTAACCTGTGCGGCGTGGCCTCGGGTTATTCGAGGTCTTCGTTTTCTTGGTGCTGCTGTTCGGCTTGTTGCTGGTGGCGGCTGTGACGATGTGGACGTCGTGGCGGGCGGCTCGGTGGCGGTTGGGGTGTCCGGGCGGCCGTCCGGGGCCTGGTCGGCTCGGTTTCGGTGCGGCGGCGGGGCAGCCGGCTTTGGTGCGTAGGTGCCGAAACGCGCGGCGGACGCGGGCTGGGGTGAGTCGTTCGGGTGGTGCGGGGCGTTCCCAGGGCCGGCGGAGGTCGGCGACGGCGCCTCGGGCGAGGCGTAGCTGGGTGTAGGCGGCCAGCACCAGCCAGGTCCAGCGGTCGGCGGCGTGCGGGTCGCGCAGTTTCGGGCTGGTCCAGCCGAGGGTCTGCTTGAGCATGCGGAAGGTGTGTTCGATGTCGAAGCGGCGCAGGAACGCCTGCCAGAGCAGGTCGACCTCGGCGGTGGTGGCGGCGGGTTGGGACCACCAGAGCCAGACGGGTTTCGCGGTGGCGCCGCTGGGCAGCCGGTCGACGGTCAGCAGGATCACGGTGCCTTCGATGATCGGTAGCGGGCCGTGTTGGGCGGTCCAGGCGGTGCGGTGGGTGAGCCTGGGGTGCAGCCGGTGCCAGGCCCGGGCGGTCGCGGTGCCGTAGAGGCGGGTGTCGGTGGTCGTGGCGGCGTCCGGGTCTCCCCAGCTGGCGGGGTCGCCGAAGATGAACTCGCCGCCGTGGCGTCGTGGGCGGCCGGTGGTGCCGGGCAGGCGGGGTGGCGTGGGTCGGCGCAGCACCCGGTCGGAACGCATCCGCACCAGAACCTGCACGGGTAGATCGGCCAGCAGGAACGCCAGCCGGGGCCCGTCGTAGCCGGCGTCCGCGACGATCCACACGTCCGGATCACCAGGCTGCCACTGCCCGGCGGTGATCAGCCGCTGCACCACGTCCCGTAACTGGCCGGCGGTGACCGTGGCGGCGTCGTCGCCGGGCGCCAGCCGGCGGGCGTCCAACGGCGCGGTCCACGAGGTGCGCCCGGCCTCCAGGGCGGTGACGAACGAGTACGGCCAGCCCGGAACCCCGATGTGGGTGTCCTTGCCACGCCCGTAGGTGTGACACAGCACCCGCTGCGGGCAGGTGTGCGCCTCCGGCCGCAGCCAGCACGTCACGTCCACCGCCAGAACGATCCGCCCGTCCGCGGCCCGCGGCAGCGGCACTGCCGCCACCGCGGTCCGTAGCCGCTCGATGTCGATCCGGCCGCGGTTCAACGCCGCGTACAGCGAGCCGTGACCGCGGCGGTGCTCACCCACCAGCGACAACTCCACCAGAGACCGCACCGGCGCGTCTGCGCACAACAGCGCGTCTGCCAGCTCGAACAACGCGTCCCGGCGAGCGGTCAGACAACAATGGACCTCACGCCGGAACGCCGCTAGCCGCCCGACGGCGTCGAACGCACCGGCATCGTGCACACTGATCACCAGACAGCCCTTGGTTTGCGATCTTCTTCCCTAGACAAGAGGAATGATCGATCAAGGGCTGTCCCCATGATCAGCCGGGGTCGATACCGCCGCCCAGCAGGTTAAAGCTCAAGTTAGTCACCGGGGGCCCGGCATCCCAACGCTCAGCTTGTCGGCGGGAGGTTGCGGCGCTGGTGGGACAGGTCGGGGTGGTGGTGCGCGCCGGCGTAGCTGTGCGGGTCGGCGTGGACGGTGGCGCTGGTCAGCCGCGGCACGGCATGGGTGAGCTGGTGCTCGGCGTCGGCGGCGATCTCGTGCGCGGCGACCAGGCTCAGGTCCGCGTCGACGACCAGTTCGGCCTCGGCGTGGAGGCGGTGGCCGATCCACCGCAGCCGCACTGCGGGGACGTCGCGGACCCCGTGCACAGCCCGCAGGGTGGTCTCGGCCTGGTCGACGAGGGCCGGGTCGACGGCGTCCATGAGCCGCCGGTACACCTCCCGGGCGGCGTCCCTGAGCACGAAGGTGATGGCGACTGCGATGACCAGGCCGATGACCGGGTCCGCCCACCGCCAGCCGACCCAGGCACCGAGAGCAGCAAAGACGACGGCGAGGGAGGTGTAGCCGTCGGTGCGGGCGTGCAGCCCGTCGGCCACCAGCGCCGCGGAGCCGATGCGTCGCCCGACCCGGATGCGGTACTGGGCGACGAGTTCGTTGCCGGCGAACCCGACGATCCCTGCGGCGAGCACCCACGGCAGGTGGGTCACCTCGGTTGGGTGCAGCAGCCGGGTGACGGCGGTCCAGCCGGCGGCGACCGCGGACGCGGCGATCACGACGA
>NZ_JAPDPH010000306.1 GCF_026013475.1 Micromonospora yasonensis
TCTGTCCACGGCGCGCGAGCACCCGCGGAGCCACCCGGACCCGCATGAGCGACTGGCGGTTCGGATGGCTCAGCAGCGACGGAGTCCCCGCCGCCAACGGCAGTGTCCCCGATCGCCCTGCACGGGCGCGGTTACCCGAGGACAGCGCTTCGACGCCGCCTCAGTGCACGGCGGCACTGATGAACACGAGCACGCCGAGGACGCATACCGTCACACCGCCGAGGGTGTGAAATCGTGCTCGCCGCAGCGCCTCGCGTACCTGCCAAGCGTGAATGAACGCCAGCAGCCGCCGCTGCGCGTATTGCGCCCTCGCCACGTTGGCCCGGGCGTCGGCCAGCGCGTTCTCCCAGATCAACCGGTGCCCTCCCAACTGCTCCTCTGCAACCTGCCGGCGGAGCCGGTCGAGCACTGCCTGATGTAGGACAAGCGCCTCGCGCAGCTGCTGTTCGTCGGTGCCGAACCCGCCGAAGAAGGCGGCGGGATCCTCTGCGAGTCGACGCCGTAGGGATTGCAACCGCGGGTCGTTGAGACTTGACAAGGTAGTCAGCGGTGGTGTGAGTGCCTCGCTGGTTTGCCAGATCGCCCAGCACACGCCGAACAGAGCGATGACCATGCCGAGTGCGATCATCGCAACATCGCCGCGGTCCCGGACTGCGTTGACTACAGCGAGTGGCACCCCGCCGAGGACAAGCGCACCCACCGCAGCGAACGCCGCGACGGTCCACTTCGCGGCGGCGCGCATGTCGGGCACAGCGTCCAGCGGCGAGGGGATCGGGTCCCCGTCAGTGAGCGGCCCGGTCAGCCCAGGTTCAGTCACCTGAGGGGTTGCTGTCACGAACGAGCGGACCCGGATCCTCGGTGTGTACCTCGCGGTATGGCACCCATGCGGTCCCGTCGAAGACCTCAACACGGCCGTCGGTGATCCGCACGTCGAAGCGCTCGGGTCGCGTGGGCTCGTCCATACCGTCAGTATCGCACCAGTCCGCTCAGCTTGAACGCACCCCAGGACCACAGGCCGTACCTGCGCTCGGCCGCGAGCGCGTCCGCCCACCCCGGGTACAGATCCTCGATCACCGCCGCGCCGGCGCCCAGTTCGCCTCCGTGACGCAGGTATCCCACCGCTTGACGGAACGCCTCACTCGGGCCGCTGCGGTCCAGTGCGGTATGGAACGCCACGGAGAACGCAAGCGCCGCGACGTCGCTGACCTCCCACAGCGTCGAGACAACCAGTTGCGCGCCGCGCGCCAAGCAGGCGGCGTCAAAGCCGCGCGGCGCGTGGACGATAGTGCCCGAACTGCGATGCGTCCCGCTGTAACAGGCGTTGAGCACCACGACTTCTACCCCGGTCAGGTCCCCGTCGGCGAGGACGTCGGCGACGCTGAGGCAGTCGTCGCCCGACAGCATTGCACCGTTGGCCCACCAGTCATCGCTGATTCGGCCGTGGCACGCGATGTGCAGGATCCGCGCTCCGCGGACCGCAGCGAGGACGTGCTGTGGGCTGGCTTCGGTGCCCTGCAGCACCTGGGCGTGCGGATACACCGCCCGCAGAGCCTCTAGCTCGGCGTTCACGCCGGGCAGGGTGGATCCGCCGACGAGCAGCGGCGGACCGTCGCCGCGGACCGTCCGGGTGGCTGCCGCATCCAGTATTCGCATCGACGGCGCATAGTGAACCTCGTCGAAGACATCCATAAGGGTCCGCGCCCCGGGGCCAGGCTCGATCGGTGCTGCGTGCAACGGCGTCAGATCGAACGATCCGATGGGACTCAGGACCAGTCGCCGAATGCCAAGCGGCAAGAGGGCGTCCGCCACCGGCCCACCGATTCCGGCGAGTGCGCCTTGTAGCAGGTCTAGGTGCGCCCTGCGTATCTCGAATCGCTCAGCCTGCCGCCACTTGTTGATCAACCGATCGACGTCGGTTACTGACAGTTGATCGAGGTAGAAATGCTCCAGTCGGCCACCTTGCGAGGACGCAAGCCATACGGCGCCCAGCCGATGGCCCTTGGCGAAAAGGTGAACCAGTGCTGTGTCGGGTGGGAGGGCTGCGGCTCGGTCAGCCGTTGTCGGCGTCGGCCTCGGACTCATCCGCGGCCGCGCCTCCTCCCTCTTGCGCGCGCGGAGTTCCACCGCCCGATTGAGCACTGGATCAGTCGCGTCGGATGCCGCGCCGGCTTGCCGGATTCGAGTGGCGCGGTAGCGTGCAAGGAAGCGGCTTGCCTCCTGGAACGCGCGCCACCCGACGTCCGATACGCCGGGCGGCGCGGTGAGGGTCAGCTCGTCCAGCAGGTCCTCGCCCTTGGCGCGTTCGCAGGCGTCGAACGTCCCCGACGCGATGTCCTCGAGGGTGGGCGTGAACGCCGCAGTGAGCAGATCCATGTCGTTGCCAACAGCGGCACGGATCGACGCGAGGGCGACGCCCGTCAGCTCTTCGCACAGCTCGGGCGGCAGTGGCAGCGGCACCGTGTCAAGCAGCCACA
This sequence comes from Micromonospora yasonensis, assembly GCF_026013475.1. GTDB lineage: Bacteria > Actinomycetota > Actinomycetes > Mycobacteriales > Micromonosporaceae > Micromonospora > Micromonospora yasonensis. The sequence continues at coordinate 2,475 of NZ_JAPDPH010000306.1, forward strand.
GCCGCCCGTCGTCGGTCAGTCGGAGCAGGAAGAGACGTATCACCCCCACGGAGGCTGCGAGCAGCAATTGCCAGGCCTCGGTGACGTAGTCGAGGCTGTAGGTGAAGGGCAGCACCAACGGCTGGGAACGGTCGTCACCTACGTGGAGGTCGATATAGTACGCGCTTTCGCGCTGCCAGCCGGCGATGCTCACACGGCCATGGCGCAGCGGCTCCAGGAGTCGCTCGTGCTCGGCGTTCTCGGCGGTGGCTAGCCACAGAGGCAGGGGCCCTGCACGGTCATGCCAAAACCTTGCCCCACCATTGAGAATCTGGTCCTGCATCCATGCAGGCGGGTGTCGCAGCTGCTGTTCCCCGGTTGCCGGCAAGGCGCCCGGCGCCATGAAGTCGTAGTGGTAGATCCGGGCGCCGGCGTCGAGGCACCGGTCACGGAAGCGGAGGTCGGTCGCCTCCGCCGCCAACAGTTCCATCTCGGAGGACGTCAGGCTCTCCAGGGTGGCTTGGAACGGGCCTTCCCAGTGCTGCAGGTCTTTTCTAAGGTTCGCCGCTACGCTGCCGACCACACTGCCGTTCTCAAGCAGAGCTACTAACGCCTGGTACTCCGCGAGCATCCGCCCGAGGTGCTGCAGGTCGGACCGGCTATCGCCCGCGTACACCCCTATTTCACTAACGCGAACCGCGGTCAGCGTGCGGCGGGCGGTACCGGTGATCGAAGACTCGCTCAACGGTGCAGGCAGTCGCACGTACGGGTCGTCGGCGGTGCTCAGCAGACCGGCCACGACCGCCGCATCGGTGACATCCCAGTACCGCCGAAGTTCGCTGCGCACCTGGTCACGCGAAGCGTGCACCGACCGCCTCGCAGTCCACAACCCCAGCAGCAGGACGTTCAAGCCTCGGATGTCCCACCATCGAGGTCCGGGCACACCCTTTATGCGAACCCGTTGGTACACCGGATCGACCAGCACCGCTGCGACCTCCTCGACTCCGCTGACAACCAGCCGGGAGGAGGTCAGCGTCCGGGCGACCGCCTCGGCGGGGATCGCGTGCAGATCGCGTGCGGCAACGTGCGAGAGCAGCAGCGCCCGCCACAGCGGGTCGCCCAGTTCTGTCGTGAGGTCGAGCCGACCGGCATCCGGCGGCCACAGCGCGGCAACGACCGCGTCGACGAGTTGATCGATCCACTGATTCCGGAGGGCGGTCAGTTGCTCGGGCGGCATGGCCTTGTACTACCACCGTCGCCAGCCCGGCTGCACACCGCCGGACCCCGAACCGATCAAGATTGGGCCAGCCGACCGACGCCATCCGTCCGGAGTAAGCGTGGCCGAAACTTGAGACCGGCTAGCGTGCTCAGGCCGAGGCGCGCTGAGCGACGTAGTGCGGTGCCATCGCCTCCATCTGCTCGATGACCAGGCGAATCGCCTCGGGCTGCTTGTCCGGCGGGTACTTGTACCGCACCAGTAGCCGCTTAATCGAAGACCGCAGCTTGGCGCGCACGTCGTCACGTACTGTCCAGTCGGTCTTCACATCGCGCTGCATGATGCCGACCAGGTCGCGGGCAATCTGCGCCAGCACGTCCTCGCCCTGCAATTGCACCGCGGACTCGTTGGCGCTGACGGCGTCGTAGAACGCCAGTTCGTCGTCGGAAAGCGGCGGAGTGAACTGCGCCCCTCGGTTGCGCTCGGCGGCTACCTCCTTGGCGAGCTCGACCAGCTCGGCGATGACCTCGGCGGAGGTGAGCTGCTGGTTGGTGTACTTGCGCATCAGCTCAGCGATCCGCTCAGAGAATGCGCGCTGCCGGACCAGATTGTGCCGTGTCACTCTCGTCGACTCCTCGACGAGCAAGGCCCGCAACGCCTCGATCGCCAGGTGCGGGTTGGTGGCTGCTTTCGCCTTGGCTTGGAACTCGACACCAAGGTCGGCGAGGGATGGCTTGGGGATACCAGCGGCCTCGTAGATATCGATGATCTCGCCGGAGGCAGTCGACGATGCCACCAGCGCCGACAGCATCCGCTGAATCTCCTCCGGTACCGGCTTGCCTGCGGCCTGGCGTTCCTGGGCGTCGAACTTGCCCATCCACACCCGGACCTCTTCGTAGAACCGCGCGTCTCGGCGCCGCAGGTCGTCGAAGGTCTCGCTGCCGGACGACAGTGCCCAGGCGCGGGCAAGCTGGTTGGACAGCTTGCGATAGCGTTCGGCAAGGCTTTCCTGACCGTCTGCAACCTGGTTGCCCGGAGTCTGCGGGGAACGCAGGTAGTTGGTAAGGCCCACTGCGGCCTGGATCCAGCTCCTCGGCCCGCCATCGAGGCGGGACCGCCAGTCGAAGCCCGCGCATGCCTGGTCGAGCGCAGCCATGAGTGCGACGGCCACGTCGACGGCATCGTCGACGTTCTTGCCTACGGGTCTGGCGGCCTGGTCGTCGTCGGTGTACTCGGCGAGCGCGTTGGTGAGGTTGTCGATCAGCGGTGCGTAGGCGACGAGCAGGCCATCGGCCTTCCCGCGGAAGGTTCGGTTGACGCGGGCAAGGGTCTGCATGAGCAGGGCGCCCTTGAGCGGCCGGTCAAGGTAGAGCGTGTGTAGCGGCGGCGCGTCGAAGCCGGTAAGCATCATGTCCTTGACGATGACGAGTTGCAGGTCGTCGTCGGGGTCGCGCAGCCGTTGCTGGATCGTCTTGTTCTCGGCGGACCGGCGCACGTGCTGGGAGACCGGAGGCTTGTCCTGGGCTGTCCCCGAGTAGACCACCTTGATCTTTCCCCGATCGAGGGCATCGCTGTGCCAGTCAGGCCGCCGCTTGATGATCTCCTCGTACAGGTTTGCGCAGATCTCTCGAGTGCCGCCAACAATGAGCGCCTTGCCAGGGTTACCAATGAACTTGACCAGCTGCGCTGACCGGTTCTCCCAGTGCTCGATCAGGTCGGCGGCAAGGGCCCGAAGGCGGTCCGGGGCGCCGTACACGGCGTTGATGACGGCGACTGACTTCTCGATCTGAGCGCGCTCCACCTCGTCGAGGCCGATAGTGGCCTCGTCGGCGGCCCGGTCCAGGTCCTCGTCGGTGACGCCCCTCGTCAGGCCGACCCTGATCAGGCGTGGTTCGAAGAACACCGGTACCGTTGCACCGTCCCTCACCGCCCGGGTGAGGTCGTATGTGTCGATGGTCCTACCGAACACCTCCTCTGTGTCCTTCTCGCCACGAATCGGTGTACCTGTGAAGGCGATGAAGGCCGCGTTCGGCAGGGCATCGCGGATGTGCCGGGCGTACCCGTCGAGGTCGTCGTAATGGCTACGGTGCGCCTCGTCCGCAATGACGATGACGTTGCGCCGCTCCGACAGCAGCGGATGGTCCGCGCCGGCCTCGCGCTCCTCCCTGGTACGGCCGAACTTCTGCAAAGTTGTGAATAGGATGCCACCGGTGGCGCGGTCGGTCAGCTCGTCGCGCAGCTGGGCACGGCTGGTCACCGCCACCGGCTGTTCGGCCAGCAACAGCGACCGGGCAAACCCTTCAAACAACTGGCCGTCGAGTTCCTTGCGGTCCGTCACGATGACGAAGGTCGGGTTACGTAGCTCGGGGCGCTGGCTGGCCAGGTGGACGTACAGCTCCATCTCCATGGACTTACCGGAGCCTTGCGTATGCCATACCACGCCAGCCCGGCCGTCACCGTTCACCGCCGTGATGGTCGCGCCAACGGCTTTGGTGACGGCGAAGTACTGGTGAGGCTTCGCAATTCGCTTCGCGTACCCCTCGGCACCCCCGTCGAAGGCGGTGAAGTTGCGCTGGAGCTGAAGGAAGCGCTCTGGGTTGAACACCCCGTCAACGAGAAACTCCAGCTCGGTGCCCAGGTGGCTGTCGTCCACCGCCTCGCCGAACCGGACGGGCTTGCCGTCGTCGTCGACATTCCATGGGGAATAGTGGTTCAACGGAGTGAACGGGGTGCCGTAGCGGGCCGTGATCCCGTCGCTTATCACGGTCACCACCGCGAACCGGAAGGCCATTGGGAACTCACGCAGGTACGTCGCGAGCTGGGCGTGCGCGGCGGGTAGGTCCCCCTTCGCAGCTGCGGCCCGCTTCAGCTCGAAGATCGCCACCGGCAGGCCATTGAGGTAGAGCACGATGTCAAACCGCCGGTCCACTTCGGCCGAGCGGACGGCCACCTGGTTGACGGCCAGGAACTCGTTCTCCCAGGGCCGGTGGCTAACCAACCGGATGGTGGGATTCTGCTCCACCCCGTCGGAGTCGGTATAGCTGATACCTCGGTAGCCCTTGGTCAGGATCTGGTGCAGCCGATAGTTCTCTGTGATCGCATCCTGCGACGTCGGCTCGACGATCTCGGCTAGGGCCTGCGCCAGGTAGTCGCCCGGGACGTGCGGGTTCAGCTCGCGCATCTTCGCCAGCGTTCGGCTGGGTAGCACGATGTCGGCCCACGAGGTGCGGCCGCCATCCGCGCCCGGTGTGATCGCGCTGCCCGGCAGCGGCTCCCACTCCTGCTCTGCCAGCGCCTCCAGCGCAATAGCCTCCCACTGGACCTCACTGACCCCCGACTGCGCTGCCACTCAGACCACGTCCTCCACAGCCTTCTCGGCCTCCCGCACTCGAA
>NZ_JAPDPH010000307.1 GCF_026013475.1 Micromonospora yasonensis
ATGGTGCTCGACGACCACGCCTCGGCTCGACCGGTCGGGGCACGACAGGCGTAGGACCGGCCGGCGGAAATGTTCGCCAGGCGTCGGATGATCGGGAGACGAGCCGCACCGTAGCGTCGAGACCATTCACCTCGCACGGGCCCGGTCACCGACCGTGACCATCCGGCGAGCGTCGCGGATCAGCGCGGCGGACCGCGGCGCCGGTCGTGAATCGGCGCTCCATGCTGTCTTTTCCGACCCCCAGAAGGGAGCAGCGGTGCCCCTCCATCCCCGTCCGTACCGTCGCCGCCGCAAGGCCGCCTTGCTGCTGTCCACGACCCTCGTCGCGGCCCTGACGCCGCTGACCGCGAAGGCCGCCTCGGCGGCCCCTGAGGACGCCGGTCCCGCCAACCCGCTCTTCCTCACCGGCCCCAACGAGGGCGCGGCGAACGACATCGCCGCCAGCTACCTGCGCGCGCATCCGGCCCGGTACGGCGTCCGTGCCACCGACCTCACCGACCTCGCGGTGGCCTCCAGCTACACCAGCCGCCACAACGGCGTGACCCATGTCAACCTGGCGCAGCGCTACAAAGAACTGGATGTCTTCGGCGCCACCGCCACCGTCAACATCGCCCGCGACGGCAGCGTCGTCTTCGTCGGCGACAACCTGGTGTCCGGCCTGTCGGACAAGGCCTCCGGCACGGCGTCCCTCGACCCGGTCGAGGCGGTCCAGGCCGCCGCCGACGCCCTCGACCTGGCCGATCCGGCCAACCCGCGGGTGATGAGCCGCGCCGGCGGCCCGGCCCAGCGCACCGTCGTGTCCGGCAGCGGCATCTCCGACCAGCCGATCCCCGCCAAGCTGGGCTGGCAGCCCACCGACGACGGGCTCCGCCTGGCCTGGCAGCTGGTGATCGACGACTCGTCCGACGTCCACCTGTGGAACGCCACCGTCGACGCCCAGACCGGCGACCTGCTCAAGGCCGACGACTGGACCAGCCACGAGGACGTCCAGGAGGTCGCGAGCAACCTGGACCGCAGCGCGCCGAACCGGTCGACGACGCTGAACAGCGGGGCCTTCGGCTCACGCAACCCGGTGCAGGATGGTTCGAGCTACCGGGTCTTCGCCGGGCCGGTGGAGAGCCCGAACGACGGGCCGCGGACCCTGGTGACCGACCCGGCGGACTCGGCGGCCTCCCCGCACGGCTGGCACGACACCGACGGCGCCCCCGGCGCCGAGTACACCACCACCCAGGGCAACAACGCCCACGCCTACCAGGACCAGGACAACAACAACGCCCCCGACGCGGGCAGCAGCCCGGACGGCGGGGCGAACCGGTCCTTCGACTTCCCGCTCGACCTGACCGAGCACGCGCAGAACTACCGGGACGCGGCGACCGCCAACCTCTTCTACTGGAACAACATCATCCACGACGTCACCTACCGGTACGGCTTCGACGAGGTGTCGGGAAACTTCCAGGCGAACAACTACGGCCGGGGTGGCGCGGGCGGTGACTACGTCCGCGCCGAGGCGGCCGACGGCGGCGGCACCAACAACGCGAACTTCTCCACCCCGGCGGTCGACGGCGTGGGTGCCCCACGGATGCAGATGTACCTCTGGCCGGGCACCCAGTTCGGCAGCCCCAACCAGGTCGTCGTGGACGGCGTGGGCTCGTTCGACGCGTCCTGGTCGCGGTTCTCTCCGGCGCCGACCGTGGCCGGGCTGCCCAACCACCGGTTCGTGTACGCCGGCACCGGCTGCACCACCGCGACCTACCCCGGCGGTCTGCCGGCGGGTGCGTGGATCAGCGTGGCCGACGGCGGCACCACCGCCTGCAGCTACCTCCAGCGGGCCCAGGTCGCGCAGTCGCTCGGCGCCGCGGCGCTGGTGGTCGCCCACAACGCCAGCGGCAGCGCACCGGTGCTCACCGGAGCCATGACCGGCGCGCCGGTGACCATCCCGGCCGTCGCCGTGACCCAGGCCGACGGGGCCACCATCAAGGCCGCCATCGCGGCGGGCGAGGTCACGGGTACGGTACGCAAGCACCCGAACCACCCGGGCATCCGCGACGGTGACCTCGACGCCGGTGTGGTCATCCACGAATACACCCACGGCATCTCCAACCGGCTGACCGGTGGCCCGACGGTCAACTGCCTCACCGGCAACGAGCAGATGGGTGAGGGCTGGAGCGACTTCCTCGCGGTCACGATGCTGCTCGACCCGAAGTTCGACACCGCCGACGGGCAGCGCGGCATGGGGCCGTACGTCCTGTTCCAGGACGACCGGCACGGCGGCGGCATCCGGCCGCGGCCGTACTCCCGGAACATGGAGATCCAGCCGTTCACCTACGACGGCATCAAGACCGGCGGCTGGCTCAACGGCACCTCGCTGGCCGTGCCGCACGGCATCGGCCACGCCTGGGCCTCGGTGCTGTGGGACATGACCTGGAACCTCATCGACCGGCACGGCTTCAACCCCAACGTCTACGACCCCTGGAACACCGGCGGCAACAACCTGGCCATCCAGCTGGTCGTCGACGGGCTCAAGATGCAGGGCTGCGGGCCCGGTTTCGTCACCGGCCGCAACGCCATCATCGCCGCCGACGCGGCGCTGACCGGTGGCGAGAACGCCTGCCTCATCTGGGGCTCCTTCGCCCGCCGTGGCCTCGGCTACAGCGCCGTGCAGGGCACCACCGCCCGCGACGACAACACCGAGGCGTTCGACACCCACCCGTCCTGCCGCGGCGACTTCGTCGGTCGGGCGGTCCAGCCGGCCCTCAACACGGTCGTCGCCGGTGACGCCGTACCGATGAAGTTCCAGCTCGCCGCGGACCGCGGCCTGGACATCCTCGCCAGCGGCTCGCCGTACTCCCGCCTGGTCGACTGCGACACCCTCAAGACCGTCAACCCCGACGGGCCGATCACCCCGCGACCCACCCCCGTGGCCGCACAGAACCCGGGCGGATCACAGCTGTCGGTCAACGCGAACGGCCAGTACAACTACCCGTGGAAGACCGACCCCAGCTGGGCCGGCACCTGCCGCGAGTTCGTCCTCACCCTCGACAACGGATTCCAGCACCGCGCCTACTTCAGGTTCACCACCTGATCGGTGACAATTTCCGGCTCCGGCCGGGCCGAGAGTGAGACTGCGCGAAAACGCCCCCGGGAAGCCGCGGCACCGCCGCTTCCCGGGGGTCGCGGCCTGGTCGCCAGCTGCGCGCGCAGAACCCGAACACCGCGTTCGTCTCGCCACCGGGGGGAGCCGGGTCGCGGTGCGCGGCCGGTGCGGGTCAGGCCTCGGTGAGCTGGCCGCGCAGCTTGGTCAGCGCGCGGGCGAGCAGCCGGGAGACGTGCATCTGGGACACCCCGACCCGGGCGGCGATCTCGCTCTGCGTCAGGTTGCCGTAGAAGCGCAGGGTCAGGATCTTCTGCTCCCGCTGGTCGAGCGTGGCCAGGGCCGGGCCGAGCGAGGCGCGCAGCTCGGCCAGCTCGTACTCGTTGTCGTCGGTGCCGAGGGTGTCGCCGAGCTCGGTGGTGCGGTCGCCGTCACCGATCGGGGTGGACAGCGACACGGCGTTGTAGGCGCGGGCGCCTTCCAGGCCCTCGAGGACCTCTTCCTCGGTGAGGTCGAGGTGGCTGGCGATGTCGGCCACGGTGGGCGCCCGGTTGAGCGTCTGGGTGAGCGTGCCGTTCGCCTCGGAGATGCGCAGCCGCAGCTCCTGCAGGCGACGCGGGACCCGGATGTTCCAGGTGCGATCGCGGAAGTGGCGCTTGATCTCACCGAGGATGGTCGGGATCGCGAAGCCGGCGAAGTCCACGCCACGGGAGGCGTCGAACCGGTCGACCGCCTTGATCAGGCCGAGGGCCGCGGTCTGGGCCAGGTCGCCGGCCGGCTCGCCCCGGCCGCTGTACCGGGCGGCGAGGTGGTTGGCCAGCGGCAGCCACGCCTCGATGACCTCGTTCCGCAGCGCCGGCCGGTCCGGATGCCCTTCGGGCAGCGCGGACAGGGCGGCGATCAGCTCGCTGGCGCGGGACTCCTCGCCGGTCACCGTGCCGCGGTGCACGTCGGTGGTCGTCGTCGGCGCGATGGTCGTCGTGGTCATGCTGCCCTTCCTGTCCTGAGGAGAACGGGTGCCTCCCAAGCACCGGTCGTGCCAGTCACCCTAGACCAATCGCCGCCACCGAATCAACCGAACGGACGATGGACAAATCGCCTGAACGCCAGCAGACACCTCCTTTGGTTGCGCTGGTTCGGCTGCGACGAGGGCCACAGGAAGGCGGCGGGTCGAGGCGCGGGGGGTGACGGCATATCCTCCATTTCGTGGATCGGTGCGACGAGTGTCTGTTCGTCTATGCCAACGTGCCGGGCGAGGCGCTGCCGGCACTCCTCCGTGGACTTGGCGGGCGGTTCACGACCGCCCTGACCGGGGTGGCGGACCTGCGCCGACGGCCGGCCGAGGCGGTGTGGTCGCCGCTGGAGTACACGTGCCACGTCCGGGACGTGCTCCGCGTCCAGGGCGAACGACTCGCCCTGGCGCTGCGGCTCGACGAACCGGAGTTCCTCCCGATGGGCCGGGACGAACGGGCCGTCGCGGACCGGTACAACGAGCAGGAGCCGGCGACTGTCCTCGCCGAACTGGCCGCGGCCGCCGACGACCTGGCGGCCCGGTTCGCCGCACTCGACCCGGCGCAGCTGACCCGCACCGGCGTCTACCCCTGGCCGCAACGGCAGGTCCGGACGGTCCTCTGGCTCGGGCAGCACACCGTCCACGAGGGTGAACACCACCTGCTCGACATCCGCCGCGCGAACGGAGCCCCGGCCTCCGGCCGATGAGCCGGGCCGACGCCGACCGGCCGGGTCAGCGGATCAGCAGCGGCCGGTAGTCGGCGGCCGTCAGCGGCAGCGCGGACAGGGAGCCGTCGGCACGGGGCACCGCCAGCGGCTGACCGTCCCGCCGGAACGCGACGCTGTCGACGTCCGACCGATGGGTCAGGGTGCAGACGATCTGCCCGAAGGCGAGCACCTCGTCGCTGCGGCCGGTCTCGTCCCCGGCCTCCCGTACGTCGACCATCGCCACGGTGCCGGTGGCGGTGGCTCCGGCGACGGTGATCGTGCCCGGCAGGGCGGTGGCCATGCCTGCGTCCCGTTCCGCGTCGTCCGGCCCGGCGAGCAGGTGCTGCAACTGGGTGTCGACATCGGGGATCCCGTCGACCCAGCGGGTGAGCGCCTCCAGCCGGTCGTTCCGGACGAAGCAGAGAGTCTCGTCGACCCGCCCGTCGGGATCGGCGGTCGCCGTGTCCGCCGGGCTCGGGAACGAGCCGCGCGGGGGCAGCAGCGGCCGCGGCGAGTCGTCCACCGGCACGCCACAGCCCCCGAGCAGCGCCACGAGCAGGACCGCCGCGAGGCGTCGACGCATCACCGCACCTCCGCCAGTTCGACCCGGAACCGGGCACCCCGGGGCTTCCGGTCGACGACGCTCGCCCGCCCGCCGTGGGCGGCGGCGTGCTGGGCCACCAGCGCTAGGCCGAGCCCGGTCCCGTCGGTGCCGGCGCGGGCGTGCGCGGCGCGGCCGCGCACGAAGCGGTCGAAGATGACCTCCCGGTCGCCAGCGGGTACGCCGGGACCGTCGTCGTCGACGTCGATCACCCCGGCCCCGCCGTCGCCGAGCGACAGCCGGACGGCGACCGGTCCACCGCCGTAGCGGACGGCGTTGTCGAGCAGGTTGAGCAGGATCTGCTCGACCCGCCGCCGGTCGATCCGCCACTCGGTGGGAGTGCCGGCGGGCACCTGGACGAGCCGCTCCGGCAGCGCGCGGGCCAGGCAGGCCTCCCGGGCCAGCGCCGCGACGTCCACGGTCTCCCGCTGCGCCGGCTGCTCGGTACGGGCGAGTTGGATCAGGTCGTCGACCAGCCGCTGGAACCGGGCCACCTCGTCGGCGACCAGGCCGGCGGCGGTGGCGGTCCGTTCGTCGTGGTGCTCGCGGCGGCGGGTCAGCACGCTGGCGGCGGCGGCCAGGGTCTGCAGCGGTGAACGCAGCTCGTGGCTGACGTCGGCGGCGAACCGACGGTCGCGTTCGATCCGGCGCACCAACTGGTCGACCATGTGGTTGAACGAGCTGGAGAGCCGGGTGAGGTCCGGGTCGGTGGTCGGATCCAGCCGGGTGGTGAAGTCACCGGCGGCGATCCGCTCGGCCGCGTCGGCGACCGCGGTCAGCGGGCGCACGCTGTGCCGGGTGGCGTACCAGCCGAGCGCGGCGCCGGCCCCGGCGACCATGATGGCGACCGCGGTCAGCGCCAGGCCCACCACCTGGAAGGTCTCCTCGACCTCCCGCAGCGAGGTCAGCTCGTAGTAGCCCACCCCGCCGGCGAGCGGGATGCCGACCAGCAGGGTCGGCTGCCCGTCGATCCGGACCCGCTGCACGCCCGGCTGTCCGGCGTGGACCAGCTGTTGCAGCTCCGCCGGGATAGCGCCACCGCCGGTCTCGGCGGTACGGGCGTACCAGCCGTCGGGCAGGTGCAGCAGCGGCCGGCGGCTGCTGCCGGTGTCCAGGGAGCGGAGCACGGCGACCACGTCCGGGGTCTCGGTGTCCAGCCCGGACCGGACGATCGCGGCGTCGTAGTAGGCGGCCCGGACGGCGGTGCGTTCCCGCTCGTCGAGCAGCGAGCGGCGGGTCAGGTCGTACGAGAACAGCGCCATCGACGCGGCGAGCAGCAGCGCGCCGACGGCGAATGCCGCGGTCACCCGGGCCCGCAGTCCGAGCCGGGTCATCGCTGCAGCTTGTAGCCGAGACCGCGCAGGGTGACCAGGTGGCGGGGGTTGCCCGGGTCGGGCTCGATCTTCTGCCGGAGGCGGCCGACGTGCACGTCGACCAGACGCTCGTCCCCGGTGTCGTACCCCCAGACCCGCCGCAGCAGCTGCTGCCGGGACAGCACCCGGCCGGCGTGCTCGGCCAGCTCGCACAGCAGCCGGAACTCGGTGCGGGTCACCGCGACCGGTTGGCCGGCCCGCCGCACCTCGCCGGCCTCCGGGCTGATCTCCAGGTCGCCGAAGACCTGCGCGGGCA
>NZ_JAPDPH010000308.1 GCF_026013475.1 Micromonospora yasonensis
GGCGGAGGAGCTGACCCCGGTCGTCGGGGACGCCCGGGGCTCCCGCCCCTGGCGGGTCACCACCGTCGACGGCCGGCGTCTCTTCGTCAAGGTCACCGGCGGCAGCCAGCGGGACGCCGACTGGCTCTACAAGCTCTACCGGCGGCTGCGCTACCGGGGCATCGGCGACGAGCCGCCGTACGTGACCCCGAAGCAGAAGAGCGAGCACGAGGCGTACCTGCTGCTGCGCGCCGAACGGGCCGGGGTGCGTACGCCCCGGCTGGTCGCCACCGGCACCGACCCGGCCGGCGACATGCTGCTGGTGCAGGAGTTCGTGCCCGGCCGGCCGCTCGACGCGTTCGGCCCGGCCGAACTCGACCGGGACGCCCTCGACGACGTCTGCCGGCAGGTGGCCCGGCTGCATCGGGCCGGTCTGGCGCACCGGGATCTCCGGGCGGCCAACGTGCTGGTCGCCGACTCCACCGCCTGGCTGGTCGAGCTCAGCTTCGGCACCGGCGAGGCCACCGCCGACCAGCAGGCCCGCGACCTGGTGGAGCTCCTGGTCACCCTGGCCGCGCTGGCCGGTGTACGGCCGGCGGTCGACGCGGCCGTGGGGCAGCTCGGCGCCGGCCCGGTGGCCGACACGCTGCCCTGGTTGCAACCCGCCCTGCTGTCCCACGCCGGCCGGGCGCTCGCCGACAACCGGCCCGGTCTGCTCGACGACCTCCGGGACGAGATCGTCCGCCGGTGTCCCGGCCGGGGCAACCGGCTGGCCCGGGTCGTGCGGATCACGCCCCGGCAGGTGTTCCTGCTGGTCATGGTCGGCCTGCTGGTGTACTACCTGCTGCCGCAGATCGGCCAGGTCCGCGCCGCGTTGCACGCCCTGCTGCACGCCCGCCCGCTCGCGGTGGCCGGCACATTGCTGGCCTCGGCCGCCACCTACCTGCTGAGCGCGCAGGCGCTGCGCCTGGCCGCCGCCGGCCGGATCCCGTTCCGCCGTACCGTCGCGGTCCAGGTGGCCGCGTCCTTCGTCAACCGGCTCGCCCCAGGGGCGCTGGGCGGCGCCGCGCTGAGCGTGCGCTACCTGCGTCAGCAGGGACTGCCGGTGCCGGCGGCGGCCACCGCGGTGGCCGTGGACCGGGTGGCTGGGGTGCTCGGCGTCGCGCTGCTGGTGCCCGTGCTGCTGCCGTTCGCGCGGGGCAGCCGCCGGCACCTGGCGACCGCGGCCACCGGGCGGGGCCTGGCCGTGCTGCTGACCGTGCTCGCGGTGCTGCTGCTGGCCGCCGCGGCCTTCGCCGTACCCCGGCTGCGGGTCCGGATGCGCGCGGCCCGACGGCAGGTCGCCGAGGCCCTGCGTGCGCTGGCCCGCAGCGGCCGGATCGGCCCGCTGCTGGTGGTCAGCGTGGCCCTCACCCTCGCCTACGGCGCGGCGCTCTGGCTGGCCCTGCTCGCCGTCGGCCTGCCGGCCGACCCGGCCCTGATCGCGCCGGTCGTGCTGGTCTCCGTGGTGGGGGAGGGAGTGTCCACGGTCGCGCCGACCCCCGGCGGTCTGGGTGCCGCCGAGGCGGCACTGGTCTCCGGACTGCTGATCTACGGGCTCCGACCGGAGATCGCGGTGGCCGGCGTGCTGGTCTACCGGCTGGCCACCTTCTGGCTGCCGGTGCTACCCGGGTACGCGGCGCTGCGCGGACTCGTCCACCGGCACGCGGTATGAGGGGAGCGTGGATGCCGTGACCATGGGTAAGCACCGCGGCATGGAGCACCCGGGGCGCATCGTGGTGGTCTCCGCGGACACCGGAGCCGGCCAGGACACGGCCGCCGCCGGCCTGACGCGGCGGCTGCGCGACGGGGCCATCCTGCGCTGGCTGCCCCGGGGCCACGACGCGCTCCTCGGTCTGGTCATCCATTCCCGCTTGCCCCTTTCGGTGCTGCGTACGCTGCTTCGGTGGGTTTGGCGCCGGCTGCGCCGGGCGATCCCCGCGGACATCCGGGCCGGACGGGAGGACGCCGACCGGCACGGTCCCGCCCTGGTGGATTCCGTCGGCGACGCGGTGGCCGTGGTCGCGGCGCTGCTCCAGGCCGCCGGCGGCAGCCGGTGAGGGGTGGCCCCGGCTGGGCCGCCGCCACGCTGGCGCTGCCGGCGTTCCAGGCGGCGCCGGCGCTGGCCGCCGTACCGGCCGTCCGGGCCCGGTTCCTGCCCGGGCTGCATGGCGTGGGCCGGCCGGACCGGGTGGCGCTGACCTTCGACGACGGTCCCGACCCGGAATCCACCCCGCGCTTTCTGGAGGTGCTCGCCGCCCACCGGGTGCGGGCCACCTTCTTCCTGCTCGGCACGATGCTGCGCCGCTGGCCCGAACTCGGCCGGCAGGTCGTCGACGCCGGTCACGAGGTGGCCGTGCACGGCTGGGCGCACGACAACCTGCTGCTGCGTGGGCCGGTGGCGACCGTACGCGACCTGGCCCGCACACGGGCGTTGATCGCCGAGGTGACCGGCCGGACGCCCCGGTTCTTCCGCCCGCCGTACGGGGTGCTGACCGGCGCGGCGCTGCTGGGCGCGCTGCGGCTGCGACTGGAGCCGGTGCTGTGGAGCTGTTGGGGGCGGGACTGGACCCCGTCGGCCACCGGCGACACGGTGTACGACACGGTCCGCGCCGGGCTCGCCGGCGGCGGCACGATCCTGCTGCACGACTCCTCGTGCACCGCCGCGCCGGGTGCCTGGCGGTCCGCGCTCACCGCCCTGCCCCGGCTGCTCGCCGAGTGCCGCCGGCAGGGCTGGACCGTCGGGCCGCTCGGCGCGCACCGGGACCCGGCCCGATGACGCTCGCGGTGGGTGCCGACCGGCAGTGGTGCTTCACTAGACGCCATGCCCAACCCCGCGATCCTCACCGTCGATGACGACCCGGCCGTCTCCCGCGCGGTCGCCCGCGACATCCGTCGCCGCTACGGCGACCGGTACCGCGTGGTGCGGGCCGACTCCCCGGAGACGGCGCTGGAGGCGCTGCGCGAGCTGAAACTGCGTGGCGAGCAGGTGGCCGTGCTGGTCGCCGACTACCGGATGCCCCAGATGAACGGCATCGAGTTCCTCGAGGCCGCCATGGACCTCTTCCCCGCCGCCCGCCGGGTCCTGCTGACCGCCTACGCCGACACCGACGCCGCGATCAACGCGATCAACGTGGTCGACCTCGACCACTACCTGCTCAAGCCGTGGCATCCGCCGGAGGAGAAGCTCTACCCGGTGCTGGACTCGCTGCTGGAGGGGTGGCAGGCCGCCGCCGCGACGCCCGCCACCGACCTGCGCGTGGTCGGCCACCGCTGGTCGGCCCCGTCCTTCAAGACGCGCGACTTCCTGGCCCGCAACCTGGTGCCGTTCCGCTGGGTGCTCGCCGACGAGCCCGAGGGCACCCAGTTGCTGGCCGCGGCGGGGGTGGGCGCGGACGACGTACCCCTCGTCGTCACGACCGACGGCAAGTCGCTGGTGCAGCCGACGGAGGCCGACCTGGCCGCGCACGTCGGGCTGGCCACCATGCCGGCCGCCGACTTCTACGACCTGGTGGTGGTCGGGGCCGGGCCGGCCGGGCTCGGCGCCGCCGTCTACGGCGCCTCCGAGGGGCTGCGCACCGTGCTGATCGAGCGGCGGGCCACCGGTGGCCAGGCCGGGCAGAGCAGCCGGATCGAGAACTACCTCGGCTTCCCGGACGGTGTCTCCGGGGCCCAGCTGACCGACCGGGCGCGCCGGCAGGCGCTGCGGTTCGGCGCCGAACTGCTCAGCGCGCGCGAGGTGGTCGCCCTGACGGACGCCGGGGCGGCGCGGGTGCTGACGTTCGCCGACGGCAGCAGCGTCGCCGCCCACACGGTCGTGCTGGCCACCGGCGTCTCGTACCGGATGCTCCCGGCCCCGGGGCTGGCCGAGCTGACCGGCCGCGGCTGCTTCTACGGCTCGGTGTCGAGCGAGGCGCCGAGCTGCTCCGGGCAGGACGTCTACATCGTCGGCGGGGCGAACTCGGCCGGACAGGCCGCCGTGCACTTCTCCCGATACGCCCGGCGGGTGCACGTGCTGATCCGGGGCGACGACCTCACCCGGTCGATGTCCAGCTACCTGATCGAGCAGCTCGCCCGGATCGACAACATCGAGGTGCACCCGCACACCGAGGTGGTCGGCGGCACCGGGCAGGAGCACCTCGAGGAGGTGACCCTGCGCGACACCCGTACCGGGGAGACCCGCCGGGTCGAGACCTCGTGGCTCTTCGTCTTCATCGGCGCGCAGCCCGGCACCGACTGGCTCGACGGCGCCGTTGCCCGGGACCCGCGTGGGTTCGTGCTGACCGGGCCCGACCTGACCCGGGGCGGCCGGCGGCCGCCGGGCTGGCGCCTGCCACGCGATCCGTACCACCTGGAGTCCAGCATGCCCGGGGTCTTCGCCGCCGGGGACGTGCGGGCCGAATCGGTGAAGCGGGTGGCCTCGGCCGTCGGCGAGGGCGCGATGGCGGTCTCGCTGGTGCACCGCTATCTGGAGGCACAGTGAACACCGAATCCGACCGGCTCACCCCGGAGGAGCTGCGCCGTCTCTTCCTCTTCGAGTCGCTCGACCCGGAGCAGCTGGCGCACCTGTGCGCACACGGCCGGGTCGAGCGGCGCCGCGCCGGCGAGGCCGTGTACGTCGAGGGGGAGCCGGCGAGCTGCTTCTACGTGCTGCTCGAAGGCACGGTGACGATGCACCGCCGGGTCCAGGGCGACGACGTCGAGTTGAGCCGGACCAGCCAGCCCGGCGTCTACGGCGGCGCCATGCAGGCGTACGTCGGGGATCCGGCCGAGCAGCGCTACCAGAACAGCCTGTTCGCGGTCACCGACTGCGCGGTCTTCGCGCTGCCGGCCGCGATCATCGCCGACGCGATGCGGACCTGGTTCCCGATGGCCACCCACCTGCTGGAGGGGCTGTTCATCGGGATGCGCAACACGCAGACCATCGTCGGCGAGCGGGAACGGCTGCTGGCCCTGGGCGCCCTCTCGGCGGGGCTGACCCACGAGCTGAACAACCCGGCGGCGGCCGCGGTCCGGGCCACCGCCGCGCTGCGCGACCGGGTCGCCAAGATGCGGCACAAGCTGGCCATGATCGCCGACGGCCGGCTCGACGGCCGGCGCCTGCACGAGCTCGTCGGGCTCCAGGAGGAGGCGGTGAAGCGGGCCGCCGCGGCGCCGCCGCTGACGCCGCTGGCCGCCAGCGACGCCGAGGACGAACTCACCGACTGGCTCGACGACCACGACGTACGCGGCGCCTGGGACCTGGCCCCGACCCTGGTCGCCGGCGGCATCGACAGCGGCTGGCTGGGCCAGGTCGACGCCGCGGTGGGCGGCGAGGACGTCGAGTCGGCGATCCGCTGGATCGCGTACACCATCGACACCGAGCTGCTGATGGGCGAGATCGACGACGCGGTCTCGCGGATCTCCGGCCTGGTCGGGGCCGCGAAGCAGTACTCCCAACTGGACCGTGCGCCCTATCAGACCGTCGACGTCCACGACCTGCTCGACGCCACCCTGGTGATGCTCCAGGCCAAGATCCCGCCGGGCGTGCGGGTGGTGAAGGAGTACGACGAGAACCTGCCGGCCGTCCCGGCGTACGCGGCCGAGCTGAACCAGGTCTGGACCAACCTGATCGACAACGCGCTCGGCGCGATGGGCGACACCGGCACGCTCACCATCCGGACCGCCCGCAAGGAGGACCGGCTGATCGTGGAGGTGCGCGACACCGGCGGCGGGATCCCGCCGGAGATCCGGCCGCGTATCTTCGAGCCGTTCTACACGACCAAGCCCGTCGGCGAGGGCACCGGACTGGGGTTGGACATCTCCTACCGGATCGTGGTCAACAAGCACCACGGGGACATCCGGGTGCAGTCCCAGCCCGGCGACACCCGGTTCATCGTGCTGCTGCCGATGACCCCGGCATAGCGCCGGGCGCTGACCGACGCGGCCCGGCGTGCCCTGGTCGGCGCCGGGCCCCACCGGGGCCGGTGCCCACGTATCCTCCACGAGCGTCGGCGACGCAGCCCGGACCCGGGTACGGCATCCGAGTGCCGGCCGGGGCGGGTGCCGACACCGAGACGGTCGGCGGGATCGGAGCGGGGGGACCGTGGGGCAGCAGCGCAGCCGCTGGCGGTGGGTGATCGCCGGGCCCGCCGCTGCCGCTGCGCTGCTCGTGGCGGCATCCGGCCCGGCGACGGCCGACCCGTCCCCGCGGCCGTCGCCGGTCCACGGGTCGCCGGTCTGCCAGGTGCGGGACGGCCGGCTCACCGAGATCTCCGGCATGGCCGCCACGGACGACGGGTTCGTCATGGTCAACGACAGCGCTGACGAGGAGCGCCGGCGGCGGATCTTCTTCCTGGACAGCCGGTGCCGGGTGGTGCGTACGGTGCGGTATCCGTCCCGGCCGCGAGACACCGAGGACCTGGCCGTCGCGGCGGACGGCACGGTCTGGATCGCCGACATCGGTGACAACGACCGCTCCCGGGAGACCGTCGCCGTGTGGAAGCTGCCGCGGGGCGGTGAGCGGCCGGTGCTGCACCGGTTGGCCTACCCGGACGGACCGCACGACGCGGAGGCGCTCCTGCTGACCGGCGACGGCTGGCCGCTCGTCGTGACCAAGCAGGGCGGCGCCGCGGGCATCTACACCCCGACCAGGGCGCCGGTGCCCGGTGCGACGGTGCCGATGGTGCGGCGGGGACAGGTGGCGCTGCCCGGCACGGGCACCAGCAACCCGTTCGGCTTCCTCGGCCGCGCGGTGGTCACCGGTGCCGCCGCCACGCCGGACGGGCGGCGGGTGGTGTTGCGCACGTACGCCGACGCGTTCGAGTTCGACGTCCCCGACGGTGACGTGGCCGCCGCGCTGACCACCGGGCGGCCCCGGGTCGTCCCGCTGCCCGACGAGCCGCAGGGGGAGTCCATCTCCTACACCCCGGACGGCCGCTTCCTGCTCACCGTTTCCGAGACCGCGGACCAGCCGGCCGGCACCCGACCCACCGTCCTGCGCTACCCGGCGCCCCGCCCGGCGACCACG
>NZ_JAPDPH010000309.1 GCF_026013475.1 Micromonospora yasonensis
GGTACTGGCTGCCCTGACCGGTGAAACAGAAGGCAGTGACCCGATCGGCGGCCACCCCGG
Source organism: Micromonospora yasonensis (assembly GCF_026013475.1). GTDB lineage: Bacteria > Actinomycetota > Actinomycetes > Mycobacteriales > Micromonosporaceae > Micromonospora > Micromonospora yasonensis. Next base: position 61 of record NZ_JAPDPH010000309.1, read on the forward strand.
TGACGGCGAGCGGGTGGGGTCGCCCGTCGGCGAGCGCGGCCAGCGCGGCGGCGAACTCGTCGCCGCCGGCGGCGGTGACCACCGCCCGGTGCGCGAACCGGGTACGCCGGGCCAGCGCGTCGGCGACGACGGCCGGCGCGACATCCTCCTGGCCGGCCAGCCACGCACCGAGCCGCCGGGCGTACGCGCGCAGCGCCGGCTCGGTCTTCGCCGACAGCACCCAGGACGTCCACCCGTCCCCGGTCGCCTCGGCGACGTCCTCGGTCGGGGCGTCGCGGACCACCACGTGGCAGGTGGTGCCGCCCATGCCGAACGACGACACCCCGCCGCGCAGCGGCCGGTCCGGCCGGGGCCAGCCGGTCAGCTCCCGCTGCACCGCCAGGCCCAGCTCGTCCAGCGGGATGTCCGGGTTGGGCGAGGCGAAGTGCAGACTCGGCGGCAGTTCCCGGTGCCGTACGCAGAGCGCCAGCTTCACCAGGCCGACGATGCCCGCGGCGGCCTCCAGGTGCCCCACGTTGGTCTTGGCCGAGCCCACCCGCACCGGCCCGGCGTCGCCCCGCCCCCGGCCGACGACGGCGCCGAGCGCGGCCGCCTCCACCGGATCGCCGACCCGCGTCCCGGTGCCGTGCAGCTCCACGTACTGCACCTCGGTCGGGTCCACCCCGGCCCGGCGGTACGCCGCGGCCAGCACCTGCTGCTGACCCTCCCGGCCGGGTACGGTCAGCCCCTCGGTCGCGCCGTCGTTGCCCACCGCCGAGCCGTCGATCACGCAGTAGATCCGGTCCCCGGCGGCCACCGCGTCCGCCAGCGGCTTGAGCAGTACGAGCGCCCCGCCCTCGCCGCGCACGTAGCCGTTCGCCCGGGCGTCGAAGGTGAAACACCGCCCGTCGGGGGAGAGGCCGCCGAACCGCTCGGCGCCGACCGCGCTCTCCCGCACGAGGTTCAGGTTCACGCCGCCGGCCAGGGCCACCCTGGACTCGCCGTTGCGCAGACTCTCGCACGCCAGGTGGACGGCGACCAGCGACGAGGACTGTCCGGTGTCCACCGCCAGGCTCGGGCCGCGCAGGTCGAACAGGTATGAGATCCGGTTGGCGAGGATGCTGCGGTGCAGGCCGGTCACGGTGTGCGCGGTGATCCGCTCCGCCCCGCCCCGGTACGTGAGGTGGGCGTAGTCGTCCCAGATCGCGCCGACGAAGACCCCAGCCGCGGTGCCGGCCAGCGCGGTCGGGGTGGTGCCGGCGTCCTCGACCGCCTCCCACGCCAGCTCCAGCATCAGGCGCTGCTGCGGATCCATCGCCGCCGCCTCACGCGGCGAGACACCGAAGAAATCGGCGTCGAAGTCGCCGACGTCGTCGAGGAAGGCCCCGTGCCGCACCGTCCCGTCGGCGCCCCAGCGGTCCGCCGGCACCTCACCCACCGCGTCGGCCCCGGCGCGCAGCAGCCGCCAGAAGGCCCCCGGATCCGCCGCGCCGGGCAGCCGGCACGCCAGCCCCACCACCGCCACCGGGTACGGTCGACCAGATCCCTCTCCAGGCGCGGCGTCAGGTCGGGTCATGTGCCTTCCCTCATCTTCCGTTCCTCTTCCGGTGGACGGGTCGGCGAGCGTGGCACGCCATCCCGGATACGCATTTCCACATTTATGCGGGACAGCGACGTGGTGGCCGGACGTTCGAAAAAGGGCGGAGGTGGACGCCGACAATTCTCTGTCCAATCGACAAGGATAGGTAGCGGCAATCAGGCCGGATAGCCCCTAGCACCCCTACTTCGACCCCGCGACGGCGCCGCACAACCCCTGCTCACCCCTGTTCCGAATCCATTCCGGAGGGCCGTATCCGCAGCCGGGTCCCCGGCCCGCGCACGGTGATCGGGCTTCTGTCGGCTGGTGCCTTGACTCGCCGGATCGGCTCCCATTACGTTCCCGTTCGACACTTTTTCGTGCCGGCCGAATCTTCCCGTTGCTTACCCCCGATCGTGGCGAACGGACGCCGCCGGCGCACCCGGCCGTACGCTCCCGCGAAGCGCGGAATTGCGACGGTCGAGCGGCGCCGGCGCCCGTTTCCCACCAATCGGGAGGAAGAATGAATTCTCGGAGAACGGCGGTTCGCGCCGGTTCGCGGCTGCGCCGCGGGCTGGCGCTCGGCGCCACGGCGGTGCTCGGCGCCCTGGCCCTCGGTTCGGCGACGCCCGGCAACGCGGCGGCGGAGGACTTCCCGGCGCTCGACGACGACCTGGCCGCGGTCAACCGCTCCACCACCGCCGCGCCCGCCCAGATGAGCCAGCTCGACTTCCTGCTCGGCAACTGGAAGTGCCTGGTCACCACGTACGCGCACGGGCAGCCGCCGATGACCAACACCACCTACCTCTCGGTGCGGTCCATCCTCGGCGGGCACTGGTACGAGCTGCGCTCGCTCCAGCTGCCCAGCACCTCCAACCCGCAGCGCGTCGTCGCCCGGCAGGTCTACGGCTGGGACCCGGCGGCGCAGCAGTTCACCACCTACTACTTCGACGACGCGGATGGTCAGGGTGCCGGCAGCGCGCCGCAGGTGACCGCCGGCCACGCCGTCTTCACCGGCACCTACCTGTTCAACGGGTTCCGCCACATCGGCCGGGACGACCTGTACTCGCCGGCGCCGGACAAGCTCTACAACGACGTCTCCATGGCGTTGGAGTCCGCTCCGGACCAGCTGTTCCCGGTGGGCACCGCCCGCTGCGACCGGCGCTGACCGGTCGGCGTCCCGGGCGGGCCGCAGGGCCGGCCCGCCCGGGCGGACCGTTCGTCAGACCGTGACGCGGAGCCGCTCGATGCCGGGCAGCACCGACAGCAGTGGGGGGTGCCGCCAGTCCGGCGGCCGGATGGTGAGGTCGACCCGGAGGTGCCGCCCCGTCGAGACCCGCAACTCCTCCGACATGCTCACGAGCAGCGAGGGCATGTCGCGGTCGTCCACCGTTGGCCCGACCGCGGCGGCCAGCACGTACCACCGGCCGACCGGTACCGGGTCCAGCCGCCACGGCCCCGGCTCCTGGACCAGCACGGACGTGACCGGACGACCCCGGGGAACGGGACTGTCGAAGACGCCCACCAGGACCGGGGAGTCGGCCCGCGGTACGGCCTGGATGGTGCCGGAGAGGCTGCCGGCCGGATGGTCCCGCAGTGGCCGCGGCTCGCCGTACTCGGGGAACGGCTCGCCCTGCGCGACCCGACGGTACGCGGTGGGGGAGAGGCCGACGCACTCGGTGAACCGGCGGGTGAAGGTGCCGAGGCTGCCGTAGCCGACCTGGACGCTGATCTCGGCCACGCTCAGCGTGGTGGTGGAGAGCAGATGCTTCGCCTCGTGGATCCGCACCGCGGAGAGGAATCGGCCCGGCGTCACGCCGGTGACCCGGCGGAAGGTCCGCAGAAAGTGAAATTTACTTATCATGGCGGACCGGGCCAGATCATCGAGGCTCAACGGCTCCTCGTACCGATCCCGGATGGCGTCAATAGCCCGTCGGATGCCGTCTTTCACCGTTGCTCCCCGAGATAATCGGTCTTCTAACGGCGAGTCTCCTGTCGTCCGCTGCCAGAACGCGCACAGATCACTGTTATGCGAGGTCAGGCTGACGGCAGTTCCGGAAAGGCGTGCTCCACCGTTGCGAAACAGGAAGAAGAACCCGTACCGCGCCAAGATGGTACCGCAATCCTGGCGCTGAGTGACGAGTCAAGTGCGTAGGGTGGCTAAAAGGGTGGTTCCCGGCCAATGGCGTCGAGCCCGACAGGCCGGGAACCTCCGTCGTGTGTGGAGGGTTGAGGTCACTCCGCCACGCGGGTGCGCGTCGTCCAGCGGAAGACCACTGGATCCGGCGACGACGTGGAGCCGGCGCTCTCCCGCTCGAAGTGCTCGTAACCGCCCCGGTGGTGAATCTTCACCTTCTGTCCGTCGGGCGGCAGTCGCTGGCTCCGGACGGTTGCCGGCAGGTCGTTCGGTCCGCCGACGAGAATCGCCTCGATCAGGTTTTCGACGACGTTTTCGGGCGAACTGGTCATCGCTGCCCCCATCCTGCGGGATATGTTTGCGAATTGACTGCTTTTATCATCGCTGGCGCTTGTGGGATTGTGGACCCGTAATGCACCCCTATCCTGCGGTGGGGCCAGCGGAAATAACGGCGCAGGTCGCCGGCGGGGTCCCCTTGGGCAAATACAATCGCCCGCAGGCGGTATCGCGCGCCACTGCCGGCCGCTGTTCTCGGCCCGGCCGGCCGGGCCGGCCCTCATTTCCAGGACGGTGAATGCAGGTGACGACGGCTTTTTCCCAGGACGTCTGGACCCGCCGCTACCACGGCGCGGACCCGGACGCGGTGCGGCTGGTCTGCTTCCCGCACGCCGGCGGGTCGGCCAGCTTCTACTTCCCGGTGTCCCGGGCGCTCGCGCCGCGCATCGAGGTGGTCGCCGTGCAGTACCCGGGCCGCCAGGAGCGGCGCCGGGAGGCGGCGCTGGACTCCATCCACGAGTTGGCCGACCGGATCGCCGAGGTGCTCCCGCTCGACGACGGGCGCCCGACCGCCTTCTTCGGACACAGCATGGGAGCCACCGTCGCCTTCGAGGTCGCCCACCGGCTCGAGCGCGACCGGGGCGTGTCGTTGCTGCACCTGTTCGCCTCCGGCCGCCGGGCACCCGCCCGGCTACGCGCCGAGGACCTGCACCAGCGGGGTGACGAGGCGATCGTCGCCGAGCTGCGGCGGCACAGCGCCACCGACGACCGGCTCCTGGCCGACCAGGAACTGCTGCGGATGATCCTGCCGGCGCTCCGTTCCGACTACCGGGCCATCGAGACCTACCGGGAGCGCCCCGGCACCCGGCTGCGCTGTCCGCTGACCGTCCTGGTCGGCACCGCCGACCCCCTGGTCACCGCGGACGAGGCGGACGCGTGGCGGGCGCACACCACCGGCCCCACCGACGTCCGCCACTTCCCGGGCGGCCACTTCTACCTCACCGAGCGGACCGATGACGTCCTCGCGGTGGTGACCGAGGTGCTCACCCCGGTCCGCCGCTGACCGCTCGCGACGCCGCCCCGGGTCGACGCGATCCGGGGCGGCGTCGGCGCGTACCCGACGGGGTTTCAGAGGGGGATGTTGCCGTGCCGGCCCCGCCGGTGCCGCGCGGCGGCGAACGCCTCGGCCAGCCGCCGGCGGGTGTCCGCCGGGTCGATCACCTCGTCGATCACCCCGAGCGCGAGGCCACGGTGGACTCCGCCGGACTCCCGGCGGTGCTCCTCCACCAGCCGGGCGCGCAGCTCGTCGACCTCCTCCGGCGAGGCCGCCGCCAGCTCCCGCCGGTGCAGCACCCCCACGGCGGCCTCCGCGCCCATCACCGCCACCTCCGCCTCCGGCCAGGCGAAGACCGCGGTCGCGCCGAGCGAGCGGGAGTTCATCGCGATGTACGCCCCGCCGTAGGACTTGCGGGTGATCAGCGTGATCCGGGCGACCTCGGCCTCGGCGAAGGCGTGCAGCAGCTTGGCGCCGCGCCGGACCACGCCCTCCCACTCCTGCCCGACCCCCGGCAGGTAGCCGGGCACGTCGACCAGGACCAGCAGGGGTACGCCGAGCGCGTTGCACATCCGCACGAACCGGGCCGCCTTCTCGGCGCTCAGCGAGTCGAGGCAGCCGCCCCTGCGCAGCGGGTTGTTGGCCAGCACCCCGACCGTCCGCCCGGCGAGCCGGCCCAGCCCGACCACCATGTTCCGGGCCCAGCCCGGCTGGAGCTCCTCGAACGAGGGCCCGTCGTCGTTCCGGTCGAGCAGGTGCCGCACCAGCGGCCGCACGTCGTACGCCCGCCGGCTGGACTCCGGCAGCAACGCCCGCAGGTCCGCGCCGCCCGCCGTGGCGCCCACGTCGATGTGGCCGGGGCGGGCGAGCAGCTCGGTGATCCGGCGGGCCCGGACGTACGCCTCCGCCTCCGACGCCGCCGTCACGTGCGCCACTCCGGAGCGGCGGGCGTGCACCGCCGGGCCGCCCAGCGACTCCATGTCGACCTGTTCCCCGGTGACGCTCTGCACCACGTTCGGGCCGGTGACGAAGACCCGCGCCGCGTCCGACATGATCACCAGATCGGTGAGGGCCGGACCGTACGCGGCGGCCCCGGCGGCCGGGCCGAGCACCACCGAGATCTGCGGGATCCGACCGGACGCCTTGGTCATCATGGCGAACATCCGCCCGACGCCGTCCATCGACTCGACACCGTCGGCCAGCTTCGCGCCACCCGAGTGCCACAACCCGATCACCGGCCAGTGCTTCCACAGCGCCAGCCGGATCGCCTCGATGATGTGGTCCGCGCCGGCCGCGCCGAGCGCCCCGCCCATCCGGCTGGCATCGGTGCAGTACGCGACCACCGGGAAGCCGCCGATCCGGCCCCGCACGGCGGTCACGCCGCTGTCGTCGGCAGGGTGCATCGGCAGCACGCTGCCCGGGTCCAGCAGTCGCCCCAGGCGGGTGGCGGGGTGGCGGTGGTCGGTGTGGACCGCCTCGTCGGCGCGGGGTGCGGTGAGTGTGACCGTCATGGTGGACCTCCGCAGCGCGGGCTGAAACGTGAGGGCGTGTCGCTCACGCTAACGGCGTTCCCGCGCGGCGCTGAACCCCTAGCCCACCCCGGATCCGGCGGCGTCAGGTGGGAAATCCACAGGTTCGGCTAGGGGTTGCCCAATCGGCACGTACGCGCTTCGCTGTCCTCGTCGCCCGTTCGCGCGCAGGCGGACCTCCGCCCGGCAGAACACCACGCGGACCGGGGTGGCCCGCCGCGGCCGACCCCCGACCGGGCGCGTCGTGCCGGCCGCGACGCCGGCAGTCCGTAGCGGGTGGAGGACCGTCATGACCCTGGCAGCGAGCAACGGCAAGCGAAC
>NZ_JAPDPH010000031.1 GCF_026013475.1 Micromonospora yasonensis
TGTGTCTGACCGCGGCAGCTGAACCCATCCGCGACGATCACCGTGGCGGCGCTGCGGTCCCGGACGGCGGGCAGCAGGACGCGTTCCCCGGCCGCCATCGACACCTCGAACTTCTCGCCGGCCTCGTAGCCGAAGCTGCCGGCCATGCCGCAGCACCCGGGCTCAGCCATCGCCACGTTCAGGCCCATCGCCGTGAGCAGCTCGCGGTCCGGGTCGAAGCCGATGACGGCGTGCTGGTGGCAGTGGGTCTGGACGAGGGCGTCCCGGTGCAGCCGCGGCGGCGTCCAATCAGGCGCGTGCCGTTGGAGGAACTCGGCGAGGCTGAACGCCTGTGCCCGCAGTCGCTGCGCGCGGTCGTCGTCGGGGAACATCGTGGTCAGCTCGTCGCGGAACACGGCCAGGCAGCTCGGCTCCAGTCCGACCAGCGGCACCCCACGCTCGATGTCGTCGGAGAGGGTGTCGAGGATGCGGAGCAGATACCGCCGGGCGAGGTTCAGCATGCCGTAGTCGTAGAGCGGTCGGCCGCAGCACAACCCCCGGCTGGGCACCTTGACCCGGAACCCCGCCGATTCGAGGACCTCGACCGCCGCGACGCCGACCCGAGGGTCGAAGAAGTTCGTGAAGGTGTCGGGCCACAACAGTACGGTGGGCCCGTCGGGGTGCCGCGGGCGGTGTTCGGCGAACCAGGAGGTGAAGGTCCGTGCCGCGAACACCGGTGCGGTCCGGTCGCGGGCGATCCCCCCGACGGCCTTGACCGCGGTGCCGAGCACCGGGGAGTGCGTGGCGAGATTGGCGAGCCGCGGCACACGTGAGGCCAGCCTCGCCCACACGTTGATCAGCCCGAGGGCGTACGCCTGCCGTGGTCGCAGCCTGCCGGCGTAGTGATGGTGCAGGAACTCGGCCTTGTAGGTGGCGACGTCGACCCTGACCGGGCAGTCGCCCTTGCATCCCTTGCACGCCAGGCACAGGTCGAGCGCCTCCTTGACCTCGGGACTGCGCCATCCGCTGGTGATGCTGCCCGAGGAGTCGGCCATCTCCTGCAGCAGCCGCGCCCGACCGCGCGTGGTGTGCTTCTCCTCCCGGGTCACCATGAAGCTGGGGCACATGACGCCACCCTCGGTGTGGCGGCAGACCCCGACGCCGAAGCAGCGGCCGACGGCCTCGGCGAAGCTGCCGCCGTCCTGCGGGTACCGGAACGCCGTCTCCAGTTGGCGTGGCCGGAAGCTCGCGCCCTCCCGCAGGTGCGAATCGAGTGGGTACGGGTCGATGAGCTTGTGCGGGTTCATCCGCCCCTGTGGATCCCACACCCGCTTGAACTCGGCGAACGCCTCCATCAGCCGGGGTGGGAACATCTTCGGCCACAGCTCGGCGCGGCCGTGCCCGTCTCCGTGCTCGCCGGACAGCGAGCCACCGAACGACACCACCAGGTCGGCGGCCTCCTCCATGAACCCGCGGAACGCGCGAACCCCCTCGGCGCTGCGTAGGTCGAAGTCCAGCCGGCAGTGGATGCACCCCTGCCCCCAGTGGCCGAACAACACGCCGTCGTAGCCGTACCGGTCGAGCAGAGCGGTGTACGCCCGCAGGTAGTCGCCCAGGCGGTCGGGCGGCACGGCGGCGTCCTCCCAGTTCGGCCATCCGCCGTGACCACCGAGCCCGATCGGCATGCGGGTGGTCCCTGCCGAGTGCTTGCGGATCTCCCAGACCGCTTCCTGCTGCCGCGGGTCCTCGTAGCACTGGTGCTCGGGCGCGCCGGGGCGCTGACGCAGCGCAGCCATCAGCTGCTCGGCTCGGTCGTTGGTCTCCGCCTGGGTGTCGCCGCCGAACTCGACCAGCACCCAGGCCACGCCGGCGGGCAACAGCCGCGGATCGCCGTATGCCATGTGCTTCGCCTGCAGGTTCTGCACCACGTGCCGGCTGAAGAACTCGACCCCGATCGGCCCGAATCCCATCAGCCACGTCGCGTCGTCTCCCGAACTGGGAATGTCGGGATAGCCGAGAACGACGAGTGTTCGTGCCGGTGGCGAGGGGACCAGCCGGCAGTCCGCTTCCAGCGTCAGCGCGAGCGTCGACTCGGAGCCGACCAGCGCGCGGGCAACGTGGAAGCCGTTCTCGGGCAGCAATTGTTCGAGGTTGTAGCCGGACACCCGGCGTGGGATGTCCGGCATCCCGGACCGGATTGTGTCGGCGTAGGTGTCCCGGATGTGCCGCATGCCGGCGTAGATCGCACCGCGGCGCCCACCGAGCCCGATGATCCGCTCGATCTCGTCCTCGCCGGTGGCGCCGACCCGCATACGAACCCCGTCGTAGGTGATGACCTCCAGCTCGTGGACGTTGTCCACGGTCTTGCCGCCCATCACCGAATGCGTGCCGCAGGAGTTGTTGCCGATCATCCCGCCCAGCGTGGCGTGGTCCTGCGTCGCCGGGTCCGGAGCGAAGGTCAGGCGATGCTGCTGCACCGCACCGCTGAGGTGGGAGCAGATCAGGCCCGGTTGTACCCGCGCGCGGCGCTGGTGCGGATCCAGCCAGACAAGCCGGGTCATGTACTTCGAGAAGTCGAAGCACACGGCGGCGTTCACCGCCTGCCCGGCCAGAGCCGTACCGCACCCGCGGCCGAACACCGGCGCCCCGTACCGCCGGCAGATCGCGAGCGCCGCCTCGACGTCTTCGGCATGCCGGGGCAGCACCACCCCGATCGGCAGCTGCCGGTAGATCGAGGCGTCGAAGCCGTACATGGCCCGGTCGCCCGACCCGAAGCGGACCTCGCCGTGCACGACGCGGCGCAGCTCGCGCCCGAGCTCCGCCGCATAGCCAGGCGGCGGTCCCGAGCGCACCTGAGCTTCCGTGCTGTTCATCGAGCTACCTCGCCGGCGGACGGTCGCCTCAACGTTGTCGAGGCGTGGGCTGGGACGATCGGTCCGCACCGGGCGACCCCCTTCCGGACACGCAGAACCCGCTCCAACGAGCGGTCACCCTGGTCTAACCCGTCGCGCCGGGTGGCCGTAAGTGCGCGCCGCCGGTAGCGGACGGCCGCACTCACTGGATCAGGCGAATCAGCCGAACGGAGCCACGAAGAGCCGACGGGAACCCGTGACCGGGTTGAGCAGATCAGGATCGAAGGCATATATCGGTCGCCTCGTACTATCTCCGGTATTTTGGTTCTTGTGCCGGGGCTTGTCGGATGACGGGGCGGGGGAGGGGTCAGGGTGTCCATGCTGCCGCCGTTGGCCCAGCTGAACCGCCCGCCCCGGCCGCTTTGCACGATGATCTGGCCGGTTGGCGCATGGTGAGTAGTGCGGGGCAGTTGGCGTTCGGAGTACCACTGGCTCTCGGTGCCGCTGCGGCGTTCGGGGCGTCGTCGGTGCTGCAGTTCCGCGCCTCCTGGCAGGTACCGCAGGAACGCGCCGGCCGGCCGCGGCTGCTGGTACACCTGCTCGGCGTGCCCAGTTGGCGCTGGTCGGTGGTGCTCGCGATATTGGCGTTCGCCTGCCAGGTCGCGGCGTTGAGCCGGATCCCACTGATCTTGGTGCAACCACTGCTGGTGAGCGGGCTGATCTGGTACGTCCTGTTGTTCGCCGCAAGCAGACACGTTCGGCCCGACCGGCCGCTGCTGGTCGAATCGGCGTTGTGTCTGCTCGGGCTCAGTGCCTTCCTGCTGATCGCCCGGCCAGCCCCCGGCCAGGGCGGGGGATTCGGCTCGCTCTGGTCCGCGGCGCTGCTGCTTGCCGCCGTGGCGGTTACCGTCGGGCTCTGCCTGCTGGCGGCGTTGCGGCTGGATCGACGGTGGCGTCCCCTGCCGTTGGCCCTCGCGGCCGGCGTCTGCTACGGCGTGACCGCCGGACTGATCAGCAGCTTGACCCACCTTCATGAGGCCCCGCTAGCCGTGTTCGGGCAATGGCAGACCTACGCCCTCATCGTGCTCGGTCCATTCGGCGTGCTGCTGAGCCAGAACGCCTACCAAGCCGGTCCGGTAGGAGCACCTGCCCTGGCCACCATCACCGTCACCGACCCGCTGGTGGCCATCGCGGTCGGGCTGCTCTGGTTGAACGAGCGGATCGAGACCGGCCTCGGGTCGCTCCTCGGTGAGGTGCTCGCCCTGGCGGTCGTGGCCGGCGCGGTCTATCTCCTCGCCCGGCGGGCACCCCACGCCAGCGCCCGGTACGGGGGAAAGGGACTGCCAGACGCTGCCAGCCGCCAGTAGTGCGGTGTCAGGTAGGCGTGCGCCGGCTCAGTCCGTAGTTTCGTGCTGGCGGACCACCCGGTCGATGCGCCGGTCCGGCACGATCCACATGATCGCGACGCTGACGAAGCACGCCAGGGCTATCCAGACTCCGATATGCCCGCTCCGGTCGATCGTCAGGGCGCTGAGGATCCCGGCGATGTAGAACACCGGGGAGGCCTTGCCCTTGAAGTCGTTGCCGATGGCCTGGCGCAGCGGCGAATCCGGTCCTTCCCGTCGGATGATCACCGTCTGGAGCACGAAGTAGGCGATGGCGGCGCTGAGCAGGTTCAGACCGTAGATGACGACCGGCGTCTGCTCGAACCTCGAGTCGTCCACCCAGGCTGTCGTGAACGGGAACAGCGACAGGCAGAACAGCAGCGCCAGGTTCGCCCACAGCACGCCGCCGCCAATCCGCCGAACCAGGTGGAACATGTGGTGGTGGTTGTTCCAGTAGATGCCCACATAGACAAAGCTGAGGAGATAGGTCAGCAGCCCGACGCCGCTCGTGTGGACGAGGTCGGAGAAATCGTGCCCCTTCGGCACCCTCAGCTCCAGCACCATGATCGTGATGATGATGGCAAGCACCCCGTCACTGAACGCCTCCAGTCGACTGGTCCTCACGGCGCCACCGCCCCTTCTCCTTCTGATCCTCGGTTCCCGCTTCGCACGTCCCATGAGCGCCGTCTTCAACGAGCGATGCCAGCCGACAGCGCCGCGATCGCGAAGCGGCAATAGTCGACCATGCTGGTGTTCTTGGGCGCGCAGGTGGCCCCCGATCGCTGTCTCGTCACCTAGCCGAGACAGGGCAGCCGCGGGATCTGCGACAGGGCGCGGTCGCGGTTGTGACAGCCCACTCCGCTTGAACGCCCGTCCAGGCACTGCAGGACGGCTCCGGACCCGGCGACCCTGCGGGTAGCGACGTCAGTCGGTCGTCCAGGGCCGGATCTTGTCGGGGTTGAGTACCGCCCAGATGTGGGTGATCCGGTCGCCCGCGACCTGGAACGCGTACACCGCCACAGTGACGCCGTCCTGCTCGGCGACCAGGCCGGGCTGACCGTTGACCGTACGCTCCAGGATCGTCACGTCGGCTGCCCTGGGCGCGAGGCCGGCGAAGAAGCGCGCGATCAGCTCGGCGCCTTCCACCGGGCGGAGCTCGGCGCGGACCAGGCCGCCGCCGTCACCGGTCGCCGTGGCGTCCGGGTCGAGGAGGCCGACGAGGGCCTCGATGTCCTGGGCTTCCCAGGCCTGCTTGAAGTCTCGGACGATGCCGGCGCGGTGCGCTGTCGGGGCCGCGGGAGCCTGCGATGTGCGGATGCGGCGGCGGGCCGAGGAGGCCAGCTGGCGGCATGCCGCCGGGGTGCGGCCGACGATCTCGGCCACTTCGGCGAAGGAGTAGCGGAAGACGTCGTGCAGGATGAACGCGACGCGTTCGGCCGGGGTCATCGATTCGAGTACGACGAGGAAGGCCATGTTGATCGACTCGTCGAGGGTGACCCGGTCGGCCGGGTCGGCCGTGGCGCCACCTGGCCGCCCGTTGATCCACTCGGTGGGTTCGGGCAGCGGTTCGGGAATCCATTCGCCGACGTAGCGCTCTCGCCGGACCCGTGCCGAGCCGAGCAGGTCGAGGCAGATGCGGCTGGCAACCGTCGTCAGCCAGGCGCCGGGAGACTCGATGGCTTGCTGCTGATGCTCGGACAGGGCGTACCAGCGGGCGTACGTTTCTTGCACCGCGTCCTCAGCCTCGGCCAGCGAGCCGAGGAGCCGGTACGCGAGATTGATCAGCTGACGTCGTTCGCTCACGAGCGCGCTCAGGCCGGGATCGGGCCGGCCGGGTTCTGGCTCGGATCGGGTGGTCATGGCGCCGCCGGCTCCCTTGCTCGCATCTGTCTCACCAGTCCGACGAGGCAGCGCACCGGAATGTGAGGTGGGCGGTTCGCCTCACATTCCGGGGAGCTGTTTCGTCGGACTGCTCGGATGAGCAAACCATCCCCGCGAACCGCGGCTCCGATGTGACAAGGGAGGAAACCGATGAGTGACTTTCAGGCCATCGCCGATCGCGTCGAGATCGAGGCGCTGCGCGGCGAGTTCACCGACGCGGCGATGATGCGCGACCGCGCCCGCCTCGCGTCGCTGTTCACGCCGGACGGCGCGCTGCGAATGCCCAACATCCCCGTCGAGCTGGTCGGCCGTGAGGAGATCCGCGCCGGGGGCGAGCGGCTGCAGGACCAGTGGGAGTTCTTCGTGCAGACCACGCACCCGGGCACGATCCAGCTGGACGGCGACACCGCCACCGGCCGGGCCTACCTCCAGGAGCTCGTGCGCACCCGCGACGGCCGCCAAGGGCTGAACTACGCCATCTACCACGACCGCTACCAGCGCACCGCGGACGGCTGGAAGTTCACCGAGCGGGTCTACGAGGTCAGGTATCTCGACACCACTCCACTGGCGGGCTCGGCGCCCGGCCCGGCGGAGGCGCCGGCCAACCCGTCCAGCACGACCCGCTCCTGACCCCCCGCCACCATAGGACCAGCCCAGGAGGCACCATGGCTACGGCGCCAGCGTATTCACCGCGGCCAGCGAGACCCTCCGCCTGTCCGGCATCGATGCGGACATCAACACCAGCGGGCGGTACCGGGCCCTCAAGCCACGCCTGCTGGCCATGGACCGCGTCACCGGTGCCGACGACATCCGCCGGGTGGCCGCCAGCCCCGACGTCGTCGTGGGCAGCGTCGCCGCGCTCACCGAAACGGGCACCCTCGTCGCCGCCTCGGCCAGCGGAAGCCAACTACCCGCCTACGCCGGCGGCGCCGCCCGCGCGATCTGGATCGTCGGGGCGCAGAAGGTGGTACCGGACCTCAGCGCCGCGCTGCGGCGCGTCGAAGACCACGCCCTCCCGCTGGAAAGCGCCCGCGCCCAGCTGGCCTACGGGCGACCCAGCGCCATCAACCGCCTGCTCATCCTCAACGCAGAGCTCCAGCCGGGGCGCGGCACCGTCCTGCTGCTCCGCGAAGCCATCGGATTCTGACCTCACGGCCACGGTCGAAGGCAGTCAACCAAGATCATTTGCTGGCGCCTGCCGAGGTCGTTCTACCGGCGGTCAGGCAGGCTCAGGATCAATGGCGGGGGCGTCTCGAATGGCGAGTGCGGCCTGGATGAGCGCGGCGTGGGTCAGCGTCTGCGGGTAGTTGCCGAGGTGAGCGCCGGTGGCGGGGTCCAGTTCTTCGGCGTAGAGGCCGAGTGGGTTGGCGTGCTCGAGCATGGCCTGGAACAGGTCGACCGCCTCGGCGCGGCGTCCGGTGCGGGCGAGGGCCTGAACCAGCCAGAAGGAGCAGGGCAGGAAGGCCCCTTCCGCGCCGGGGAAGCCGTCACTCCCCGGCGGGTAGCGGTATAAGAGAGGACCGCCGGCGGAGAGCCTGTCCCGGATGGCGTTGATGGTGCCCCGCACCCGGGGTGATTCGATGCTGTCCATGTCCAGCAGCGGCAGCACGAGCAGGGCCGCGTCGAGGTCCGGGGAGCCGTAGCTGCGGACGTAGCTGCCCGCCGTCGGGTCGAAGCCGCGGGTCCGGATCTCGGTGGCGATCGCGTCTCGTGCCATCTGCCAGCGTCGACGTTGGCGGTCTGAGAGCGGGTGAGTGTCGGCGATGCGCAGTGCCCGGTCCAGGGCGAGCCAGCCCATGAGCTTGGAATGGACGTGTTGGCCGGGTGTGCGGACCTCCCAGATGCCGGCGTCGGGCTGCTGCCAGTGACGGGCGACCAGGTCGGCGAAGCCGCGCACCGCCCGCCACGTCTCGTTGTAGAGCAGGTGCCCCTTCTGGGCGAACGCCCAGGCGGCGTCGACCACCCAGCCGTAGCCGTCGAGTTGGTGTTGGCCGGCGGCGTCGTTGCCGATCCGCACCGGGACGCTACCGAGATAGCCGGGCCAGCCGGGCAACGCCCGTTCCGCCGGTACGTGGCGGCCGTGCAGGGTGAGTAGTGCTGGCAGGCGTGGCCGCTGCAGCCGGCTGGCGTGCAACAGCCACGCGAGGAAGCCGTGGGCCTCCTCCGGTTTGCCGACGCTGAGGAAGGCGCTGACGCCGATGCTGGCGTCCCGGGGCCAGACATAGCGGTAGTCCCAGTTCCGTACCCCGCCGGGATCCTCGGGCAGTGACGTTGTGGGTGCGGCGACCGGGGCCTGCGACGGCGAGTAGGTGAGCAGCCGCAGGGTCAGCAGGCTTCGTACGACGTGCTCCCGGAAGGGCAACGATCCGTCGATCTCGGCGGCCCAGGCCCGCCACCGGTTCTCGTCGGCGCGGAGCAGTTCCCAGGCTGCTGCCGGCTCGACGTGGATCAGCGGTTCGCGGTGGGCCACGGCCAGTACCAGGGTGACCGCATGGCCCGGCCGGACCGTGATCGAGGTAGGCCGGCCCGGTTCGACGGTGAGTTCGGGTGTGCTGGCCAGCGACACCGCGAGCGACCCCCACTCGCACACCAGGGCGTGGCGTCGGCGGTGGACTCGGGGCCGCGAGTGCCGTGCGCCGAGGCGGGGGTCGAACTCGACGACGATGTCGACCGCCTCCTCCTCGGCCGACAGCCGCCGCACGATCAGTGTCGTGGGCAGGAGGCGGCCGCTGATCTCGGCCACCATGGCCTCGGTGAGCGTCAGCCGGCCGCTGCCGACCGCCCAGGTCGTCTCCAGTGTGGTGGTGTGCTGCCGGTAACGCCGTTCGACGACCGTCGCCGGCCGGCCCGGGCCGACCCGGAACGTTCCCGCGTCCGGACCCCCGACCAACCGGCCGAACAGGGGCTCGCCGTCGAAGCGGGGCACGCAGAGCCAGTCGATCCCGCCGTCAGCGGCGACCAGGGCAGCGGTGCGGGTGTCACCCAGCAGCCCGTAGTCGCTGATCGACGCCGGGGGCCGAGGACAGGTCCCACCCGATCCACCGGTCATGGGGATCGCCCTGGTCGTACGGCGCGGGTCAATCGGCGCTCAGGAGCAATCCGAGAACGACCCCGTACATGACGTGGACGACGGCCGTGACGGCGGGAGTCTGGACGCCGTAGTTGAGGGCGAACAGGCCGGGCGGCTCCAGTACGGCGGTGCTGGCCGGGCCCGCCCGCAGCGAGGCCATTCGTGGGTGGACACCCGGAAGTAGCGGCAGGAGCACCGTGAGCGCGATCGCGACGTGGAGTATCCCGAACAGCGCCCCGATCCACCACGTGGCGCGGTTCAGCAGGGCGAACGTGGCCGCGTAGCCGAGGGCGAAGCCCTGACCGGCGCAGAGGTGGATGAAGAACCCGATGACCCGCGCCCGGTCGGGATCCTCGGTGACGAGAGTTCCGAGCACCAGGGGAAGGTCGAGGCGAGTGAGGCCGGCGAGTTGAGCAGCGATCAGCGCCGCGGTGAGCGCCGCGGTGGCGACCAACCCGAACAACGCCCATCCGGCCCAGTCCATCTCAGCAGTGGTCGACGGGCAAACGGCACGGAGACGTCCTCTCGGTCATCGGTTCACCTTCCGGCCGGATAACGTGAATGTCCCTATCGGTTCATCGGGGCGTCCGCCTCGCACCACCGTGCGGCGACGGTGGCCGCTCCGGCCTCTCACCATAAGCCACCGGACCTGTGACAGAGGGCTGCTCGCCGAGATGCCAGGCGGTACGGGAAGGGCCCCTGGTGAGGGGCCCTTCCCACGTACCTAGTCGAGCAGTTCGGTCACGGTGCCGGCGGCCACGGTACGGCCACCCTCCCGGACCGCGAAGCCGAGCCCGACATCCATCGCGATCGGCCTGCCCAGCTCCACCGACAGGTCAACGGTGTCGCCCGGCAGGACCATCGTCACGTCACCGAGGTCTACCGACCCGACCACATCCGTGGTGCGGAAGTAGAACTGCGGCCGGTAGTTGGCGAAGAACGGCGTGTGCCGCCCGCCTTCGGCGGTGGTCAGCGCGTAGAGCCTGGCCCGGAACCGCTGGTGCGGCGTGACGCTGCCGGGCAGCGCCACCACCTGACCCCGCTGCACCTGGTCGCGCTTGACCCCGCGCAGCAGTACGGCGGCGTTGTCCCCGGCCTCGGCGGTCGCCAGCGACTTGCCGAAGGTCTCCAGCCCCGTCGCCACGGTCGACAGCGTCGGACCGAGGCCGACCACCTCCACCGGGTCGCCGACCCGCAGGATGCCCCGCTCGATCGCGCCGGTCACCACGGTCCCCCGCCCGGAGATCGTCAGCACGTTCTCGATCGGCATCAGGAACGGCTCGCCGAGCTCGCGGGGTGGCACCGGGACGTACCGGTCGACAGCGTCGAGCAGCTCCACGACGGACGACACCCAGCGAGGGTCGCCCTCGAGGGCCCGCAGCGCCGACACCCGTACGACCGGGACGTCGTCGCCGGGGAACCCGTACTCGGACACCAGCTCCCGGACCTCGAGCTCGACCAGGTCGAGCAGCTCCGGGTCCTCGACCGCGTCGGCCTTGTTCATCGCCACCACCAGGTAGGGCACGCCGACCCGCCGAGCCAGCAGCACGTGCTCGCGGGTTTGCGGCATCGCCCCGTCAAGCGCGGAGACGACCAGGATCGCGCCGTCGACCTGCGCCGCCCCCGTGATCATGTTCTTCACGAAGTCGGCGTGGCCGGGCATGTCCACGTGGGCGTAGTGCCGGGTCGCGGTCTCGTACTCGACGTGCGCGATGTTGATCGTGATGCCCCGCGCCACCTCCTCCGGCGCCCGGTCGATGCCGTCGAAGGACACGAACCGGTTGACGGCGGGGTCACGGTCGGCGAGGACCTTGGTGATGGCGGCCGTCAGGGTCGTCTTGCCGTGGTCGACGTGACCCATCGTGCCGATGTTGAGGTGCGGCTTCGTGCGCACGAACTGGCTCTTGGCCATGATGACACTCCACAGTGGAACAAACTGGCGAACGACGAACGCGGGCGGGTGCCAATCCGCGGAAACCGCGCCAGAACCGCACGTCGCGGCGCGCCTGTGCGGGCAGCGCCGGAGCACCGGGCCACCCTCCTCCGTGGTTCTGCCGCAGCGGGAGGAGGGTCAGCCTCGGGTATCAGCCAGCCACGCGCACACGCCGGCGGCGCCCGGCAGGTGAAAACCTGCGGGCCGCACAGAGCCGACGGTGCCGAACATGGCGATCACGCTAGCCCCGAACGTCCGGCGGGGCGACCGATATTCCTTCCCGGCCAGGACATCGCCATTCGAGCCGATCGCGATCGGCGGTGCCGGTCCGGTCCGGTCCGGTCCGGGGTAGTCAGGGGCAGCGAACCTGCGCTGCGGGAGCCGGCGCCGTAGAGACGCCGCACGGTAAGACGTGGTGCCGGGTCCGGAATGGACCCGGCACCATCACTTCCGCCTAGCTGGAGATGTTCCGGACGGTGTTGTACAGGTCCGCCACCTGGTTGCCGTAGTACGGTGAGTACATGTACTGCGGCAGCGCGTTGTACTTGAAGTCATTGTGTCCGTTGAGGTAGCCCCAGTTGCCATCGAACGACATCAGCCAGCCGCCGCCGGAGGAGCCACCGGTCATGTAGTTGGTCATGTAGATGGTGCCGCCACCCCCGTCGTAGGTGGGGCCGTTCTCCGCGGTGAGCACCTCCCCGTTGAACGGGTACGCTGCAGGGTAACCGAAGGCGTAGACGTACTGGCCGATCGGGTAGTTCCAGGCGATCCCCTGGCCGCCGAGGTAGTCGGTGATCCGCCAGCCGTTGCTGCGGGCCATTACCGCCGAGCCGACGTCGTTGGCGAAGTCGCCGTTGTTGTTGAACCAGGCCGTGGTGGTCCAGAGTTGGATGGCGTACCAGTAGCCGTAGGGGGCCGACCCGTTGTTGTAGTTAGGGACGAAGGTCCAGTTGGTGGCCCACGCCCGGTTGCCGGTAAGGCAGTGACCCGCGGTCCACACCTCCGACTTGCCCTCGGTGTTCACGATCGTGGCCGAGCAGACGTAGTTGCCGCCGTTGAGGGTGAAGTAGACCTTGCCGGAGGTGCGGGCCACCGGGTGCCCGACCGGGTAGTTGGGGTAGTAGGCCTGCGTCGAGATGTCGGAGGAGGTGGATCCGCTCGCCTTCGGCTCCACCGCGGGCGCGGCCGGCGCGATGCTGCCAGCCGGCCCCTGTGGCCGGGTCGCGATCTTCGCCAGGTCTCGCGCCCTGTCGCGGGCGACGAGCGCCGCCTTCACCGCGGGAATCTCCGTGTCCGGCTTGGCCGCCTTCATTCGGGTCGGGGTCCAGTAGGCGGCCAGGGCTCGCTGCCGGGCGTCGGTGCCGTCACCCGTGACGGTGCGGGCGACGTCCGGGCTGAGCTGTGCGGGGCTGCCGATGGCAGCGCTGGTCGACGGGGCGCGGGTGGTGGGGGCGGCGCCGGCCTGGCCCGCCGCGACCAGCGTCGCCGCGGTCATCACCGCGACGGTCGCCAGGCCGCGGAGCAGTCTTGAGGACATGTTCCTGCCTCTCGGATAGCGGACGGGGAGGCATAAGATACTGCCGCCCGCAGTTAACCGTTCCTATTTGGAGATCAAGTAGGCACATGAAGGAAAACGTAACCTAGCGGCTAAACTATGCGATTTACATTGACGCTAGTAGATGGGACTGCGAAATTTGGTCGGCCCTGGGCCGAGATGAATGTGCCGCAAGGTGCACGTCCGCCGGGAATCCTGAGGACGCGAATTTCGATGACGGTGACGCGAGGAGAAAACGGCACTCGCGGGCTGCTCCATGGGCCGCAAGGCCGGGTCAGGACAGCCCGGATACGAGTTCGGCGACGTCCTCGGCGCAGCCGTAGGAGAGGGTGACTCCGGCGCCACCGTGGCCGTAGCAGTGCACGACCGGACCGCGGTCGGTGAACTCGGTTTCCAGCCGCACGGTGGGGCGCCCCGGGCGCAGACCGACGCGGTGGCCGAGGATGCGGGCCTGGCCGAGCGCGGGTACGAGCTGGATACACCGGAACAACTCCCGCCCGAGGCGTATCCGAACGCCGGCGGACGGGTCGGAGGCCAGGCCGCGCAGCACCTGGTAGGTGGTCGCCGACCATCGGGTCACGTCCGCCTCCGGGTACGCACGGTAGGGATACCAGAGCGCGGCGGCGACCGACGACGTGGTGGCGTTGCCCATCTCCGCGGCGACGACGTCGACCGCATGCCCGGCTCGCGCCAGCCGAAGCGCGCTGGTCAAGCCCACCACGCCGGCGCCGATGACCCTGGCCTTCATGGCTGAAGATCACATCACACCGCGGTGCCCTCGGGAAACACACGCATGGTTACGCGCCGGATCGCTCCGCCTCGGGACTCTGGCCGGCGAACGCCCGGAGCAATGTCGTGATCGCGGTGGCCAGGTCCGCTCGGTTTGCGGCTGTTCCGGGTGGTGGGGCGGTGCGGGCGCCCGCACCGATCAGCCGGTCGAAGCGGACTCGTCCGGATACGAGCCGATCTGGTGGTCGGGGCGGACGGGATTCGCAGCACCGTGCGGAGACTGCTGTGGCCGGATGCCGCCGGCCCGGTACGCATCGGCGTGACGGCATGGCGCGGCGTGACGCCGGCCTGGGACGAAGACATCATCGTCGCGATCAGCTGGGACCGTGGCGCCGAGTTCGGCATGGTGCCGCTCGCCGACGGACGCGTGTACTGGTTCGCAGCCGTCAACACCGAGCCCGCCGATTCGGCCGTCGACGAGCTGGCCCAGGTTCGCGCCCGGTTCGGCAGCTGGCACGACCCGATCCCCGCCCTCATCAGCGCGACCGACACCGTCCTGCGCGACGACCTCGCGTGTCTCGACGAGCCGCTCACCACCTACGTCAAGGGTCGGGTCGCCCTGCTCGGCGACGCCGCTCACGCGATGACACCCAACCTCGGGCAGGGTGCCAACCAGGCACTCGAGGACGCCGTCGTCCTCGCCGCCGTCGCCGACCGGCCGGACGGCCTGGCCGCCTACGACCGGCAACGCCGCCCACGCAGCCAGCGGGTGGCGAAGGCGTCTCGCACGATCGGCCGCTTCGGCCAGCAACTGGACAACCCGATCGCCGTGGCCAGCCACGGCGACGTTCTCGCCGGCATCGGCTCGTCGGTTCTCAGATCGCCGTCCCGGGTGGCGACTTCAGCAGCGGCGTCGCCTCGGCCGGGTAGCCGCCACGCCCCGACCGCAACGCGGTGGCCGCAATGCGAATCAGGTCGATGTTGACGCCGGCGGCGCCACTGGGGTCATGCACCTTCAGCCGAACATCCAGGCTCACCGCCGTTTCGCCCCAGCCCTGCGCCTCGATGTTGAGGTGAGCGATCTTCTGAGACCCCAGGTGCGGGAGGTACCCGAGGGGAGCCAGCTGAACTTTCTCCGATCCCAGGGCGTTCAGCTTGGACTGCTTCTTGGTGTTGGAGTTCTCGACCAGATTGCGGAAGTCTTCCGTACCGCCGAGATTGACCTGATAGGAGCTGACCAGGGTGAGGCCCCGCTCCTGGAGCAGCCGCAGCAGTGCGTGATGCACCACGGAGGTGCCGAACTGGCTGGCCAGGTCATCGCCGAGCAGCGGCAGGCCGGCGTCCGCAAAACGCCTGATCCAGGATGGTTCCCGGGCGATCGCGTCCGACGTGGTGTTGACGAACGCCAGGCCCGCCATGAGGGCCGCCTCGGCGTATGCCTGAGCTGTTTCCGGCCTGCCGCTCGGTGCCGAGTAGAGCAGCACCTCGGCACCCTTCAGCGCGCGTGCCACCCGCTCGATTTCCGTCGAGTCGACGAGACCGCGCTGCACCGTCACGCCCGAAGGTGGCAGCTCCACGTCGAGCCGGGGAAAGTTGTTCGGCGGCGCGAAAATCGCCTCGTGGAGGTCGTCGCCCACCTTGGCGTCGGAGATGGCGAAGGCGGCGACGACGTCGATGTCGCCGACGCCCAGTCCCGCTATCTCCGGCCGGTGGATGCCCACCAGACTGCCGGTCTTGCGATAGAAGGAGATCCCCTGCACCAGCGCTGACGTGTTGTTGCCTACCTCGACGACCGCGACCTTCACGTTTTCGATCATGGTGCGAGGGTACTGGGGTGGCCGGGTCATGGCCGGGGGCGGACCAACCCGGTCTGGTAGGCGATGACGACCAGCTGCGCGCGGTCGCGCGCACCCAGCTTCGCCATCGCGTGACTGACATGGGTGCGGGCGGTAGCCGGACTGAGGAACAGCGCGGCACCGATCTCGTCGTTGCTCAGCCCCTGCCCGACCAGGGCCAGTACTTCACGCTCGCGTTGCGTCAGCACCGCCAGTCGTTCTTCGCCGGCCCTGGTGGCGATCCGTTCCGCGGTGAACTGGGCGATGAGGCGTCGGGTGATCCGCGGCGCGAGCAACGCCTCTCCGGCGGCGATCACCCGGATGGCGTGCAACAGCTCGGCCGGCCCGGCGTCTTTGAGCAGGAAGCCGCTCGCGCCGGCTTGCAGCGCCTCGAAGACGTACGCGTCGGTGTCGTACGTGGTCAGGATCAGGACCCGCACCTGCTCGAGGCCGCGCGTCCTGGCGATCTGGCCGGTGGCCTTGATCCCGTCCAGCTGGGGCATGCGGATGTCCATGAGGACGACGTCGGGCCGGGTGGCCCGCGCCCGGTCCACGGCCTCGGCGCCGTTGGCGGCCTCACCTACCACCGTGATGTCGTCTTCGACCTCGAGCAGCCCCTTGAACCCGGACCGCACCAGCACCTGGTCGTCGGCGAGCAGCACCTTGATCGGGCCACTGCCGGACGACGTTGCCGTCGTGCTCATGGGTGCACCGTTCCGGCCGGAACCAGCGGCAGCCGCGCCTTGACTTCGAACCCGCCGCACGGCCGCGGCCCGGCGGTCAGCTCTCCGCCCAGGAGCCCGCAGCGCTCGCGCATGCCGAGGATGCCACGTCCCGGATCGGCCGAGCTGCCGGGGGCGGCCCGGTTTTCGGCCGGCGCGCCCGGATCCGCGGCGCTGTCACCCGAGGCGTCCCGGCCGCCGTCATCGGCCACTCGGACCTCCAGGCTGTCGGTTCCGTAGTCGAGTGCGACCGTCACCTGGGTCGGGCCGACGTGGCGGATCACGTTGGTGATCGACTCTTGCAGGATCCGGTAGGCCGTGTTGTCCACTGCGCTCGGCAGTGGCGCCGCCGGCGAGCTCACCTCGAGTTTGATGTCGAGTCCGGCCTCCCGCGCCACCGCGGCGAGCTCGTTGATCTGGCCCAGGCCGGGGTGCGGCACTCGCCCGTTGTCCGACGAACGAAGTACCCCGAGGATTGCCCGCATCTCGTGAAGCGCCTGCGCGCTCGTCTGCTCGATGATCACCAGCGCGTCGCGCGCCCGTTCCGGCCGTCTGTCGAGCAGGTACGCGGTGACGCCGGCCTGCACGTTGATGATCGCGATGGCGTGCGCGACGGTGTCGTGGACCTCGCGCGCGATCCGGAGCCGCTCGGCGTCGACGCGGGAACGGGCTTCCTCCTCGCGGGTCCGTTCGGCCTGTCGCGCACGCTCCAGGGCTTCGGCTGCGATGACGCGCCGAGACCGCACCGACTCACCCAGGGCGGTGGCCATGACCGACGCCGCGATCCGGAAGAACACCCACCCGATGGCGGCCGTCGGCTCGATGTCGGCCGCGGCGATGAGCCAGCCGGTGGCCAGCACGGCGATACCCACGCCGGCGATCACCAGCGACCTGCGCCCGTCGCCGTAGGCGGTCAGCGTGTACAGGGCGACGAAGAGCCCGATCCATACGGGCCCGTCCGAAAAGCCGACGGTGAAGTACACCAGGCTGGCGAGCGCGGTCGTGATGAACACCGGCGCCGGCCAGCGGCGGCGCACGGCCAGCACCAGGCCGCTCACGATCAGCAGGACGTAGCCCAGGTGTCCGAGGTCGGTCAGCGGCCGCGATCCCACCTCCGGGGGTTTCGCGGCGTTGCCCTGGACCTGCATCACGGCGACGAAGAGTCCGAGCAGGACGTCCTGCGCCAGGACCGGCAGTCGGAACGGCACCGCTCGGCGTTTCATCCTGTGATGATAATGGCCGCGTCCGGGTGACCGGCTACGACGACGGGCGCGACCAGGGACGGGCCGCCTACGCAAATCTGCGTAGGGAACTGTCATCCGCTGCACGACGACGCGGGCAGGTCGGCGACGCGACGATCGCTTTCGTGACTCAACCAACTGCAGTTCCGATGACCGATGCGGCAACGGCGCGGGACAGTCGCCAACGCTCTCCCGACGCGCCGCGGCCGGGGCCGCTGGGCAGGCTCGGGGGCCTGGCCTTTCGCCGGCGGGGAAGGGTGTTGGTCGCCTGGGCCGTGGGCCTCGTCATCGCCTTCGGGCTGTCGACGGCCTTCGGGGGCGAGACCGCCAACGGATCCTCCGCGCCGGGCTCGGATTCCGAGCAGGCGCAGCTCCTGCTGGGGGCGCGGTTCCCGGCCCAGTCCGGCGACACGGTGCGAGTGGTGGTACGCGCGGACGACGTCACCAGCACCGAGGTGCGACACGACGTCAGCACGCTGCTCGGTGAGCTGGGACGCATCCCGCACGTAGCGTCGGTCGAGGACCCGTACACCGCCAAAGGCTCCATCGCGCCGGACGGCCGAACACTCGCCGCACGCGTCTATCTCGATGTCACCAACCCCAACGACATGCCGGTCGAAGACACCGAACGGCTGCTGGCCGCCGCCGGGGCGGCCGAGCGCGACGGGCTGGAGATCGCGCTCGGCGGACGGGCCGTGCAACTCGCCGAGGCGACCCAGTCGGGATCCGAGCTGATCGGGCTGCTCGCGGCCGCGGTGATCCTGCTGATCATGTTCGGGTCGGTGGTGGCGGCCGGACTGCCCCTGGTCATGGCGATCGGCGCGCTGGCGGTGAGCGCCAGCCTGGTCGGCATCGCGGCGGCCGTGGCGACCGTGCCTGACTTCGCGCCCATCATCGGCATGACGTTGGGCATCGCCCTGGGCATCGACTACGCGCTGCTGCTGGTGACCCGGTTCCGTGAATGGCGGGCGGTCGGACTCGACCCCGAAGCGGCGACCGTGGCGACGCTCGACACCGCCGGCCGGGCGGTCCTCGTGGCCGGGGGCACGGTCATGGTGAGCATGTCCGGGCTGTTCGCGGTCGGCCTGTCCATCATGAACGGCACCGCCGTCGTCACCATGGTGGCGACCCTGATCGTGATGGTCGCCGCCCTCACGCTGTTTCCCGCGTTGCTTGGCTACCTGGGGCGGCGGATCGACCGGCTCCGGGTGCCGCTGGGACGGCGTCGTGCCGCCCGGATCTCGGCCGACGGCCACCTGGTGCCGGCGGCCGGCTGGTCGCGCTGGAGCGGGCTGGTGCAGCGGCACAACGTGCTCGCCGTCGTGACGAGTGTCGCTCTGCTGCTGGTGCTGGCCGCGCCGTTCCTCGGCGTGCACTTCGGTCTTCCCGACGCGGGCAACGACCCCGAGGACACGTCGAATCGGCAGGCGTACGACATGCTGGCCGAGGGCTTCGGCCCCGGCGAGAACGGGCCGTTGCTTGTGGTGGCGGAGGTGCCGCCGGCCGACGGCGCCGCGCCCCTCCAGCGGCTACAAGCCGAGATCGGCCGAACGGCGGGAGTCGCAGCGGTATCGCCGCCACGGCTCAACCCTGCCGGTGACACGGCGCTGATCACCGTCGTGCCCGGCACCGGACCGCAGGAGGCCGCCACCGAAGACCTCGTCCAGACCCTGCGCGACGACGTGATCCCGGCCGCGACCAGGGGTACCAGCACAGAGGTACACGTCGGCGGCGCAACCGCGGCGACGATCGACGTCAACGCGTTGATCGCCAACCGGCTCGCGCTGCTCATCGGCGGTGTCGTCGTCGTGTCGATGCTCCTCCTGCTGGTGGCGTTCCGCAGCGTCGTCATCGCGGTCACGGCTGCCGTGATGAATCTGCTGTCCGTGGCGGCGGCGTACGGCGTGGTGGCCTTCGTCCTCGACGGCGGCTGGGCCGGCAGGCTGGTCGGCATCGATACCGCCACCCCGATGGCCGCGTTCGTGCCGGTCATCATGTTCGCGCTGTTGTTCGGCCTCTCCATGGACTACGAGGTCTTCCTGATCAGCCGGGTGCGCGAGTCGTGGGTGCGTACCCAGGACAACAGCCGGGCCATCGTCACCGGACTGGCCAGCACCGGCCGCGTGATCACCGCCGCCGCCGCCATCATGGTCGTGGTTTTCGCGTCGATCGTCCCGAGTGACCAGGTCTTCATCAAGGTCTTCGGGCTGGGCATGGTCGCGGCCATCCTGGTGGACGCGACCGTCATCCGGATGCTGCTCGTGCCGGCGGTCATGCACCTGCTCGGCCGCAGCAACTGGTGGCTTCCTCGCGCCCTGGAGCGGCGCTTGCCCCAGCTGCACGTCGAAGGAGCGCCGGACACGTTCCTGCGCCCCGTCACAGACGCGGAGCCGGTCCCGTCCCGATAGGGCAGGCGGCGGCTGCCAAAAAACGGGGGGCAGCCGCCGCCGTACGACGGACGGCGTCCGAATCACATGTCGTGACCAACCAACCTGAAGGAGCCTACTGTGCGGAAAGTGTTCGCCGGCCTCGCCGGCCTGCTCATGCTGGTCGTCGTAGCACAGTTCTATTTTGCCGCGAGCGGCGCGTTCAGCACCGCGCCCAACGACGAGTCCTTCCGGCCGCATCGCGCGCTGG
Source organism: Micromonospora yasonensis (assembly GCF_026013475.1). Classification (GTDB taxonomy): domain Bacteria; phylum Actinomycetota; class Actinomycetes; order Mycobacteriales; family Micromonosporaceae; genus Micromonospora; species Micromonospora yasonensis. The sequence continues at coordinate 19,820 of NZ_JAPDPH010000031.1, forward strand.
GGTACGTGATCTTCCTCTTGCCGGTCCTGATGGCAATTGTCGCCGCGGTGGCCCGGATGCCCGGCCGGCTCATCGGAATGACCGGCCTGGTCGCTGGGCTGGCCGTTGTCCAGGTGGTGATCGCGGTGCTCGCCAAGGCGTTCAACGACACGGGCGACACCAGCACGACGACCGGCCAGCTCATCTTCGGCCTGCACGCGGTCAACGGCCTGGCCATCCTGGCCGTGGCCGGGAACGTCGCCCGGCAGGCGCGAGCGCTGTCGAGGCCCGCCGTTCCGCATCGGCAAGCCGGCGTGGACAACGACGTGCGGGTGACCGGACCGGCCCAGCCCGCGTCATGACCACGGGTCAGTTGATCATCGCGGACCACGCGGTCGCGCTGCTGAGCGTTGCCGCGTGGTCCTCGGCCGGCGCCGCGGCGGCCGCCCGGCGCGCCCAGCTCGCATTCGGGCTCCTGGCGGCGGCGGTGCTGGTGACCCTGGCCCGCGTGGCCACGGTGGCGATGCTGGCCGCTCGGGGCTGGTGGTTCGCGCAGGAGAAGGTGCTGTTGGGTCTGCCGATGCTCGCAGCCGCCGGGTTGGCCGCCGTCCTGATCGCCGGCCCGCGGCTGCTCGCGGCGCGGCGCGCGCCGGAGGCCGGGATAGCGGCGAGCGGCGTGGTCCTGCTGCTCACCGCCGGATACGCGGCCCTGGCCGGGCTGGTGGTGACCTTCCTGGTCGGTTACCCCCTGGACTGGAGCAGCGCGTTGATCGCCAGCTCCCTCGTCGGCGCGGGCGCGCTGCTGACCGCGCGCGTCGTGGCGGCGCCGGCCGACCCCACCGGCGACGCCGACATGGCGCCCGCGCACGGAAAGCCCGCGGTCTCGCGCCGCCGGTTCATCGGCCTGGCCGGGGGTGCGGTCGTGGCGAGTACCGGCACGACCGGCGTCGGCCTGCTGTTCATGCCGGCTGAGTCCATCGCTACCGGAGGCGGCCCCGGCCAGTCGTCCGGCACCGGATCGGCCGTGTCCGTGGCCGACCTGCGGGGGGCCGGCACACCGGCACCGGGCGGCACCAGGCGGCAGTACCTCCTCACCGCGCAGACCGCCACCGTCCGGCTCCCGTCCGGACGTGAGATCCAGGCGTGGACCTTCAACGGCCGGATACCCGGCCCGCCGATCACCGCCACCGCAGGCGATCTGATCGAGGTGACGCTGCGCAACACCGACATCGAGGACGGCGTGACCCTGCACTGGCACGGCTACGACGTGCCGTGCGGTGAGGACGGCGCACCGGGCGTGACGCAGGACGTGGTGGCACCCGGCGGGGAGTTCGTCTACCGGTTCCGCGCCGAACAGGTGGGAACCTACTGGTACCACACCCACCAGGCGTCTCACCGTGGCGTGCGCCGAGGGCTGTACGGGACCCTCGTCGTGACCCCACGCGACCAGCAGACGGACAGCGCCGATGCTTCCCTCGGGCAGCTGGAACTGACGCTTCCCGTACACACATTCGACGGCGCTGTGGTGATCGCCGATCAGGACGGGCGCATCGAGCACACCGCGCCGGCCGGTACCAAGGTGCGGTTGCGGCTGATCAACACCGACTCGGATCCACACCGATTCGCGCTCGCCGGAGCACCCTTCCGGGTGGCGGCCGTCGACGGCCGCGATCTCCACCAACCGGGCGAGGTCAGCGACATCGGACTGCGCCTGCCCGGGGGCGGACGGCACGACCTGGTCTTCGTCATGCCAGACACTCCCGTAGCGCTCGTCGTCGACAACGATCACGCCGTCGGCCTCCGGCTGCGTCCGGATGACCACGCCGATGCCGCCGACGAGGACACCTCCGGCTGGCCTGAGCTCGACCTGCTGAGCTACGGAACGCCGGCCGCCGTGCCGTTCGATGCCGGCAGCCGCGCCGACCGGCACTTCACCATGGTGCTGGACCGTGGTGTGGCCATGCTCGACGGCCGACCGGCGTACGCGCAGACGGTCAACGGCCGTGGCCACCCGTCGATCCCGGATCAGCTCGTCGCCGAGGGCGATCTCGTCCGGTTCACCGTGGTCAACCGGAGCCTGGAAACTCACCCCTGGCATCTGCACGGCCATCCCGTGCTCGTCCTCCGCCGGAACGGCACGCGGCCGTCGGGCAGCCCGTTGTGGATGGACACCTTCGATGTCCGCCCAGGGGAGGTGTGGGAGGTCGCGTTCAAGGCGACGAACCCCGGGATCTGGATGAACCACTGCCACAACCTGCCCCACGCCCATCAGGGAATGATGCTGCGGCTGCGCTACGACGGCGTCACCGCGCCATTCCACGGCTCGCACACCGCCCATGGGGCCGGTATGGCCAGGAGCCGAAGCCATGTCCACTGACCCGCCGCCGGCTGCTCGTCGCCCGGCCCCGTGCCCGGACAAGCCCACCTCGAATCTCGTTGCGCAATGGCACAACTACAGCCGCACCGTCATCGAAGCGGAGCTGCGCAGGCTGGCCCGCAGGGCCCCGTCGTTGCGTCCGAAGGACCTGGAGGTCATCGACGCGGCCCTGGACGAGCTCGCGGAATCCTTGTTCCTTGCCCGGCTGCGCACCCTGCCGCAGCACACCGCACAGCTGAAGCGCCTCTTCGGCACCCCGACGGAGGTTCACCCTGACAGCGGCCTTCACCGCCGCTCTATCGAGGCTTGAGGGTTTCGCCGCATGGTGACATCGGATGGTTCCCGATGATGCCGAACAACCGACCGGCGGACGCGTGACGAGGGGGCAGGGCCATGGAGGATCTCAACACCGGACTCCGGACCGAGTGGGGTCGGAACAGTGAAGGTCAGCAGGTCAGTGGCACGACCGGGACTCCCACCTCCTTGTCGATCTGGGCCCACGCGGCACTGCTCGGGCGGGCGGGCGCTGACGAGGACGAGCTCTTGGACGAGCTGCACATCCTCCGAGGCCTCGAATAGGACGGGTCCGCCGGTCAGACCGCCATCGCGTCGCTGGACGGCTCGAAGGCCCGGCCGGGCCGGATCGGCGGCCGGGTCACCAGCGCGGTCGGCTCGCCGAACGAGAGCAACTCACGGTGCAGGCGCTGCAACTCCTCGCAGGGCTCCACCCCGAGTTCGCCGTTGAGCACCGAGCGCAGGTGCCGGTACGCGGCCAGCGCGTCCGACCGGCGACCGCTGGCGCTGAGCGCCCGCATCAGCAGCCCGTGCAGGCCCTCGTCGAGCGGATTGGTGGTCACCAGCGAGCGCAGCTCGCCGATCAGGTCGCGGTGCATGCCGCGTTCCAGTTCGCTCTGGATGCACAGGTGCAGTGTGTTGCGCCGCTGCTCCTGCAGGTCCACCACGTAGGCCGACAGCGCCGGACCGCACGGCACGTTGGCCAGCGGCGGCCCGGACCACAGCGCGAGCGCCTCCCGGAAGCAGCGGACCGCCTCCTGGTGGTCGTCGTTGTCCAGCACGGCCCGCCCCTGCTGGCAGAGCTGCTGGAAGGCGAAGACGTCGACCTGCGCCGGCGCGGCTTTCAGCAGGTACCCGGGGGGCCGGGTGATGAGCAGGTCGTCCGCGTCCGGCGCCAGCCGGTTCCACTCGATGCACTTGCGCAGCTGGTAGACGTACGTCTGCATCGTGGTGCGGACGCTGCGCGGCGGACCACCCGGCCACAGCTCTCCGATGATCGACTCGATGTGCACGACCTTGCCGGGTTGCAGCAGCAGCATGGCGAGCAGCTGCAGGATCTTCGGGGCGGTCGGGGCGTGGTCTCGCCCGTCCTTCCAGATCTCCAACGGTCCGAGCAGCTTGTATGTCACGGCGGTCGCGGCCGTCGGCAGGCCGCCGTCGTTCGACAGGTGCGGAAGGCTGCCCGAGGTTGTTGTTTCGGGTGTCACCCTGAACCCTCCAATCCGCGGACTGCGGCTGAGCCCGCAAACGCGAGGGGCGCGGGCACGCCAGTCCGGCCAAGTGTCGTAGTGAAGGGCATCGAATCCCAGTGACGCGGGCAGCAGTCCCGCCGTGAATTGGAATGCGGGCCGCGTGAGGAACACACATCGGGTGGCGTGACACCGGCACTGGCTGGCCGTCCCCGCCGGTTACAGACTGGTCGCATCGCAGTTACCCCATTCGATAGGAGCCAAACCGATGACTTCCCAGGCACTTCTCGAAGCGGATGCGATCCGGCCGGCCGCGCGGATCGAACTCACCATCGACCAGTACGACCAGTGGAACCACGCCGCGCCCACCGCCCCGGTCAAGTGGTGCTGGGCCCCCGCCGCGCAGCTCGACCGGACCCAGGCCTCGGCGGTGTGACACCGTGACCGGTCGGCTGGTCGGCTTCAAGCGTCACCTGAGGGTTGAGGTGAGCCAGGATGGGTGCGCCTACGTCTTCTCCGACCATGGGGTGACCATCCTGCGCTCGCCGCAGATCGGCCCCCTGGTGGCGTTGCTCGACGGGACCCGGGATCTCGCCGACCTGCTCCGCGACCTGCCTGAGGGCATGGATCCGGAGCAGGTCGCGGAGCTCGTCGCGCGGCTGCGGCAGGCCGGTCTGGTCACCTACCACTCCGCTGACGGACCGGCCGGCCCCGCCTCCGCGTATTGGGACGCGTGCGGCGTGGACCCGGACGCCAACGGCCGGGCCGCCGACGAGGCCCGGCTGATCACGACGGGCGCGACCGCGGTACGGGAGGCGGCGCACGCCGCCCTGGCCGCGGCCGGGCTCACCGTCCGTCCCGGGGACACGCCCCTCCCCGGCGACACCGGCCTGTCCGTGGTGCTCTGCGACGACTACCTCGACCCGGCCCTCGCCGGGGTCGACGCGGCCCACCGGGCGACCGGCACCCCGTGGCTGCTGGCCCGGCCGGTGGGTACGCAGGTCTGGATCGGTCCGGTCTTCGTGCCGGGCCGGTCGGCCTGTTGGCACTGCCTCGCCGGCCGGCTGTGGCGGCACCGGCACGCGGAGGAGTGCGCGCAGCGGTCGCTGGGGTGCACCGGGCCGGCCGAACGCCCCTCGGTCACCCTGCCGGCGCTGACCGCCGTCGCGGTCAACCTGGTCTCGCTCGAGGCGACGAAGTGGACCGCCGGCCACCGGTACGCCGGCCAGGACTGCGTCTGGACGCTGGACAGCGTCGACCTGCAGGGCCGGCGACACGAGCTGCGCGCCCGCCCGCAGTGCCCGCACTGCGGCGATCCCACCCTGGTGGCCACCCGCGCCCGGCGGCCGGTCGTGCTCCCGCCCGCGCGCAAGGCCAGCCGGACCGGGGGCGGCCACCGGTCGCGCACCCCGGGCGAGGTGCTCTCGGCTTACCAGCACCTGGTCAGCCCGGTCACCGGAATTGTCAAGGATCTCGTCCGGGACGACCGGGCGCCGGCGTTCTTCCACGCGTACCGTTCCGGGCCGAACGCGGCCGCGCTCGGCCTGGACCCGGCCGCGCTGGCCGGCGGGATGCGCGCGCACAGCGGCGGCAAGGGCGTGACCGAGCTGGACGCCCGGGTGAGCGCGCTGTGCGAGGCCCTGGAACGGCACAGCGGCACGTTCCACGGTGACGAGGAGCGGATCCGGGGCAGCCTGCGGTCGCTGGGCGAGCAGGCCTTGCACCCCAACGACTGCATGCTCTTCGACGAGCGCCAGTACGCGACGCGGGCCGGCTGGAACGCCGCGCACGGGCCGTTCCAGCAGGTGCCCGAGCCCTTCGACGAGGCCGCGGTGACCGACTGGACAGGGGTCTGGTCGCTGACCGAGCGGCGGCACCGCCTGCTCCCCACCGGCCTGCTCTACTACGTGCCGCCCGGCGCACTGGACACTCGCGGGCTGCGCGCCGACTCCAACGGCAACGCCGCCGGCAGCTGCCTCTCCGACGCCGTCCTGCAGGGCGTGCTGGAGCTGATTGAGCGGGATGCCGTGGCGATCTGGTGGTACAACCGGCTCCGGGTCCCCGGGGTCGACCTCGCCTCCTTCGGCGACCCGTGGATCGACGAGCTGCGCCGGCAGTACGCCGACCTCGGGCGTGGGGTGTGGGCGCTGGACCTCACCTCCGACCTGGGCGTACCGGTGCTGGCGGCGGTGTCCTGCCGGGCCGGTGACGGCGGCAGGCTGCTGTTCGGCTTCGGCGCCCACCTGGACCCGGCGGTGGCGCTGCGCCGCGCGCTCACCGAGCTCAACCAGGGCGTGCCCGGCCTGCACGACGCCGGTCCGGAGGTCTTCGACGACCCGGACGCGGCCGGGTGGTGGCGCGATGCCACCGGGGAGAATCAGCCGTACGTGCTGCCCGACCCGGGCCACCGCGAGCGTACCCGCGCGGACTTCGCCTACCAGCCCGGCGACGACATCGTCGCGGACGTCGTCCAGCTCACCGCGTGGCTCGCCGCCCGGGGGCTGGACACGCTCGTGCTCGACCAGACCCGCCCGGATGTCGGGCTGCCCGTGGTCAAGGTGGTCGTGCCGGGGCTGCGGCACATCTGGTCCCGGTTCGCTCCGGGGCGGCTCTACGACGTGCCGGTCGACCGCGGCCACCTCCTCGTCCCCACCCGGTACGAGGACCTCAACCCTTTGCCGCTGTTCGTTTGAGAGGCTGGCCCAGCTGTGCGCGCAAGACCCCGAACCGTTCACCTCTGCTCGCTCGCGGAGGACGCTCTCGTGGAGAGCGGCCCAGACGACGGGCCGCTGACCGTGGTCACCCGGTGGGGGGAGTTCACCTTCGCGCAGGCCGACGCACTGGTCCGGGAGTCGTTGCGCCGGATGAGCCTCGGGCCGGTGTCGCTGGCCAACGTCACCTCGGGCGCGCCGGACGGGGCCGACGGTTCGGAGTCCGGCGTGCTCGACGAGGTGCTCGGGGTGCTGAGCGGGTCGGTGGTGCACTCGCTCGGCGTCGTCGACGACGTCCAGGGCCCGCTGCTCTCTGTCGTGCCGGTGGCCCCGGCGGTGGCGTTCCGGCCGCCCGAGGTGGCCTCGACCCGCGCGGTGCGGCTGTCCCGCTTCGCGGTCATGCGGCCGTCCCAGGGGGTGCTGGTGGTCGAGTCGGCCCCGGCTGGGTTCCGGGTCGTCCTGCACCGTCCGCTGGCCCGACACGTCGCCGCCGCGTTGGTCACCGCCCGGACCACGGCCGAACTCCACGCCGAGCTCAACGTGTCGGAGGCGGTCGTCGTCTGGGTGGTGGGCTACCTGGTCGCCGCCGGGGTGGCGCTGCTCGCCGACGCCGCCGGCGGGTTCACCGAGGAGGACGACCCGGACCTGGGCCGGTGGAGCCCGCACGAGCTGATGTTCCACGTACGCAGCCGGTCGACGTACGGCGACGACGTCGCGTCAGCCCCGGCAGCCGGGCCGGCGCGGGAGGTGGGCCGCCTGATCGGGCCGCCCATCGCGCTGCCCGGGCCGGACAGCGCCGCGCCGCTGACCCGCGACGTTCCGCTCACCGCGCTGCTGGAAACCGAGCTGGACACACCGCGGATCTCGCCCCGGCCACTGACCGCCGCGCAGCTGGGCGAACTGCTGTTCCGTTGCGCGCGTACCCGGTGGCCCGGCCCGCCGGTGCCAGCTCCTCCGTCGCGGTCTCCGCTTCCGGGGGGAGCGTCCGGCGCGGCGGCCACCGCGGGGGTGGCTGCCGCCCTGTCCCGGCCCCTCGGTGGGCCCACCCACCTCGACGAGCTGGAGATCTACCTGAGCATCGAGCGCTGCGCCGGGCTGCCGCGCGGCATCTACCACTACCAGCCCGCCACGCACGCGCTGGTGCCGGTGAACGACCGTGACGAGGACCTGTTCGAGCTGGTCGAGATGGCCCGGGTGGCCGCCGGCTCGCCGGCCCGGCCGCCGGTGCTGGTCACGCTGACCGCGCGGGTCGGCCGGATGGCCGGCTCGAGTGGTGCGGGCTACGCCGCCACGCTGTTGCACGTCGGCGCGTTTCAGCAGCTGATCTGCCTGCTGGCCGGGGCGATGGGCCTGCGCGCGTACGCCGTGCGGGTGGACGCCAACGGCGTCGCCGAGCGAGTGCTCGGCCTGCACTGGCCGGCCGAGGTCGGCGTCGGCGAGTGCGTCCTCACCGCCATCTCCTGACCCGCAGCCGCCCTCGCCCCGACCCGGAGCGGGGGCGGGACGCCGTTCGGCCCGGCGTCGGCGGGGGAGCCGGGGCCGGGCCGAACGAGGACCAGGTCAGACGGGTACGGCCTCCGGGGCGGGGACCTCGGTGGCCAGCTCGCCCGATTCGAGGACGCGTTGGACCTCGGTCATGAACTGGCCCACCTCGGCGGCCTTCCAGATCCGGTGCGAGCCGACCAGGCAGAGCCGGCAGACGGGCCGTACGACCGGCTGCCCGTCCCGGGCCACGACGGCGTCCTCCACCCGGCAGATCGCCAGCAGGCCGATCCCGCCGAAGACCAGCGGTACCGCCTGTTGCAGGCCGGGGCTGCTGGTGACGTGGAAGGCGCCCAGCCGCTCCCGCACCATCGACATCCGGTTCTTCATCAGGCGGATCAGCCAGCGCCGGACGAAGCCGACCGGGATGATCCGGGTGAGTCGCCGGTTCTGCTCCAGCGCCTCCGCCGCGGTGGCGCGTACCTCGGCGGCCCGGCGGGTCACCTCGTCGTAGAGCTCGACCAGGCCCTTGCGGTCCGCGTTCTGCACCACGATGGTCGGCTCGGCCGACATCGACAGTCCGGTGCCGACGGAGAGGCTGAGGTCGACAGTGCCAGGGTGCACCACCTTCCGGCCGAGGATCAGCCGGTTGAGGTGCGGCTGCCGGGCCAGGGCCAGGGCGACGGCCCGGGTCACCAGGTGGGTGTAGGTCACCTTGCTGCCCTGCTCCCGCAGCCGCGCGATGACCTCCTGCGAGGCGGTCATGTCGACCTGCTGGAAGGCCACGAAGCCGGGCGATTCCACGGTACGCATGATGTCGATGAACCAGCGATCCGCACGGTCGAGTGGCTCGTACCTGTCGTTCATGGCGGCTTTCCTTCTCCTCGGATGGGCCGGCTAGCCGGCGGTGGCCGACCGGCGGCCGGCTACCTGGTCGGTCAGCCGTCGGACCAGGTCGGTGGGGGAGGGCATGGCCCGTATCTCGGCGTGCACCTCCGCCGCCGCGGTACGGAAGCGCTCGTCGGAGAGCACCTCCGCCACCAGCGCGGCGTCGAACGCGTCCGGCTCGGTGACCAGGCCCGCGCCCCGCCGCCCGACGGCGGCCGCGTTGATGTGCCGGTCCGCGCCGTCGGGCACGATGAGCTGGGGTACGCCGGCGGCCAGCGTGGTCAGCGTGGTGCTGCCGCCCCCGTGGTGGATCATCGCGGCGCAGGAGGGGAGGAGCGCGGCGAGCGGGAGCCAACCGGCGACCCGGACGTTCTCCGGCAGCGTGCCGAGCGCGGACAGGTCGGTCTCGCCGAGGGCGAGGACGAACTCGGCATCCACCTTCTCCGCGGCCCTGATGACCCTTTCCAGGGTGCTCATCCCGGTTCCCTCCAATGTGGAGACGGTGCCGAGGGTGACCGCGATCCGGGGCCGCTCCGGCCGGAAGTTCAACCACTCCGGCAGTACGACGCCCCCGTTGTACGGGACGAAGCGCATCGGCCAGCCCTCGTGCTCACCGTCGATCATGCTGGCCGGGGCCAGGTCGAGACCGAGCCGGGTCTCGGGCAGCCCGGTGACGCCGTGCCGTTCGAAGACGTCGGTCATGTGTTGGTGGAAGATGTCGTGGAGTTCGGGGGTACGGGAGAGGCCGATGCCGTGGTCCACCAGCGGCACGCCGAGCTTCCCCGCCACGACCAGCCCGGCGCCCTGGGAGCGGGACTGCACCACCAGGTCCGGCTTCCAGTCCTCGGCGACCTTCATCGCGCCGTCGGCGAGGAAGCCGGAGAGCTTGGCGAGGAAGGGGGCGACGAAGCGCTGGTCCTCGACCTTTCCGCTGCGCATGGCGGCCATCTGGGGGGCCAGTTCCGGGTGCTCACGGGAGAGTTTGATCATGACCGGCTGCCAGAAGGCGGGGGGTTCGAACTGGGGCGCGATGTTCGCGACGTCCAACCCCGCGCTCGTCACGGGGAGCCCCAGGCCACTGGTTCCGATGAGCACCTCGTGCCCGGCGGTGCGGAAGGCCCAGGCCAGCGGGACCATCGGGTAGACGTGCCCGATACCGGGAGTGGCGATGAAGAGTACCCGCATGACATGTCCTCCTGTGGGTCGGCGGGTCACCCTGCCCGTGGGTGCCGTTACCGGCCGCGTCGGCCGAACGGGCAGGAGGATCGATCTATCTCAACGCATCAAATGCGCCGGGACCGGTCATGACCGATCCCGGCGCTGCCGGTCAGGCCATCGGGCTGAGCTTGATCCGCTTGTACATGCCCAGCTGGTACTGCCGCTTGTTGTACTTCGGGTTGAAGACGAACGAGGCGAGCACGTACTCACCGGGGGGCGAGGAGACGTGCACCAATACCTTGTGACCCGGGCTGGTCGGGGCCATCCCGCAGACCCGGATCTCCGAGAAGGGGGTGCTCAGCCAGTTCGGCTCGGCGCCGTCGTGGTGGAAGAACTTGTAGAGGTCGTCGTCGGTGGCGTCGGGCGACAACGGCAGGAAGACCGTCTCGCTGGGCACGCTGGTCTCGTTGTCGACCAGGATCCGGCCGTCGGCCGGCCACTCGTCATCCGTGACGAAGCGCGGCGGGTTGTTCCCCTCCTCCAGCGTGACCTTGTGCGGGGTGTCGGGGAGGGTGACGTTCCCGGCGTCCCCGGTCACCTTCAGCTCCTGCGTGCGCGGGTGGGTGTCGCTGACGCCGGCGCCCCAGAAGGCGATGATGTAGTAGGTGCCGGGCTGCAGCACCACGGTGAAGCTCACCTTGCACTTGTCGCCCGCGACCCGAGCCCCGCCGTAGTTGGCGTCGTGGTACTGCTTGGCCGTCTCGGTGTCCTGGACGCCGGTGTTGGCCATCCCGGCCAGGCCGCTGAGGTAGTCGGTGATGGTCTTGCCCGCCGGCATCTTCACCAGCAGCATGGTGTAGCCGGCCGGGTCCGGGCTGCTGGCTTGGAAAGTCAGCAGCCCAGCGGGCAGTTCGACCGTTGCCTCCACGGCGTCGTTCAACAGCCGCTGGCCGGCGACCTCCAGCCGGAGCTCGCCGTGGGTCTTGTTCTGCTGCAGGCCGTTGAAGCCGCCCTGGCCGATGAACCACCCGGCGATGCCGCCGCCCACGGCGACCATCAGTCCCACCAGGCTGAGCAGGACCAGTGCCGAGGCCCGGAGCGACCATTTCTTGACGTGTTCCACGGTGTTCACATCCCTTCTATTCGACGTGGAAAGCGGAAGTGCTGAGTAGCGCGGCGGCGATGTCGCTTTCGGCCGCCGAGCGGCGCGCGTCAGACCAGGCGCACCCGGTACCGGGTGAGCCACTCGTTGACGTACAGGAGGTAGGCCATGCCGGACATCCACGGGCCCGGCACCGGCCGTCCGGCGTCCACCAGCTCGCGCAGGCGGGCCCGGTCGACCAGGTCGAACAGCGGCGCCGACGGGTCGGCGAGCACCTCGCGCGCCCACGCCGTCAGGGCGACGTCGTAGCGCCGATCCTGGGTGGTGGGGTAGGCGCTCTTGCGCCTGTTGACCACCTCGTCCGGCAGCAGGTCGGCGACCGCCTGCCGGAGCAGGCCCTTCGGCGTCCCGCCGGCATTCTTCATCGCCCACGGGACGTTCCACAGGTACTCGACCAGCCGGTGGTCGCAGTACGGCACCCGCACCTCCAGCGAGGCCGCCATGCTCATCCGGTCCTTCCGGTCCAGCAGCGCCGGCAGCCAGCGGGTGAGTGCCAGGTAGAAGACCTCGCGCAGCCGACGGTCGCGGCCCTGCTCGCCGGCCAGGTGCGGCACCTCGGCCAGCGCCTGGGCGTACCGGTCGGCGATGTAGTCGCCGGGCCGGACCCGGTCCGCGACCTCGGGCCGGAGCAGGCCCGCCGGCCCCAGCCGGTCGTCGACCATCCACGGGAAGGTCTCCGCGGCCAGGCTCTCCGGTCGGTAGAAGTACGGGTAGCCGCCGAACACCTCGTCGGCCGACTCGCCGGAGAGAGCGACCGTCGAGTGCCGCGCCACTCCCCGGCACAGCAGGTAGAGCGAGAGGTCCATCTCGCCCCAGCTGGGCAGGTCACGGGCGGCCAAGCCGACCATCCGCTCCCGGATCAGGTCCTCGTTGTCGACCACGATCGGCGAGTGCACGGTGCCCACGTGGTCGGCGACCATCCGCACGTACGGCGCGTCGAGGGTGGGGTGGAGCATGTCCGGCCGGAAGTGCTCCTCGCTCTCCTGGAAGTCCACCGAGAAGCTGCGGACCTTCCCGCCGCCCTGCCGGCTGACGATCCCGACGGCCAGCGCGGTCAGCGCGCTGGAGTCGATGCCGCCGGAGAGCAGCACCCCCAGCGGCACGTCGCTGACCAGTTGCCGCTCGACGATGTCCGCCAGCAGTTCCCGGACGGTGCCGATGGTGGTCGGCAGGTCGTCGGTGTGCTCGTGGCTCTCCAGCTCCCAGTAGCGGGACTCCCGGCTGCCGGACCGCCCGAACCGGATGGTGGTGCCCGGCCGGACGGCCCGCATGCCGCGGTAGGTGCCGTGCCAGGGAGTGGGCGCGCCGGGCACCGCGAAGACCTCCGCGATGCCCTCCTCGTCCAGCTCCGGGGTGAACGCCGGGTTCGCCAGGATGGCCTTCGGCTCGGAGCCGAACAGCACCCCGTCGGGCAGTTCGGCGTAGTAGAGCGGCTTGACGCCCAGCCGGTCCCGGACGAGGAGCAGCTCCTCGGTCCGGGTGTCCCAGATGGCGAAGGAGAACATTCCGTTGAGCCGGCTGACGAACTCCGGTCCCCACTCCAGGTACGCGGTCACCAGGACCTCGGTGTCGGAGCGGGTGCGTAGGCTGTGGCCACGGGCGACCAGGGTCGCCCGCAGCTCCTGGAAGTTGTAGATCTCGCCGGCGAAGGTGACAACCGCGACCGGCTGGTCCGGGGACGGCGCGCCCATCGGCTGTGCGCCGCCCTCGAGGTCGATGATGGCGAGCCGCCGGTGGCCGAGCGCCGCCCGCGGGGACAGCCAGATCCCCTCGGCGTCCGGGCCGCGGCACGCCATCGGGCTCGTCATGGCCCGGACGGTGTCACCCTCCGCCGTGAGGTCCCGTTCCCAGTTGACCCAACCCGTGATGCCACACATGGCAGCCTCCGTTCCCCGGCGGTCCGGGTCAGCGCTCGGTGGAGAAGATGACCGTGAAGTGGGCGCCGAACGGATCGGTCACGCCGGCCAGGGGGCCGTGCGGGGTGTTGACCGGACCGAAGCGCACCTTGCCGCCGAGCTCGCGGATCCGCTCCACGGCCTGGTCGACGTCGGCGACCCAGAAGTACGTCTGCCAGTGCGGCGGGACGACACCCTGGAGGTTCTGGCCGATCTTGCGCCGGCCGCCGACCCGCTCGCCGTTGATGCTGAGGATCGCCGTCTGGTCGTCGATCTCCCGGCGGTGCATGGCGAACAGGCCGGTGTAGAAGGCGTCCGCCGCCTCGGCGTCGTTGGTCAGCACCTCGTGCCAACAGGTGGTGTTGATCTCGTTGATCCGCTCGGCGCCGATGTGGGCGCCGGCCTGCCAGAGGCCGACCACCGCGCCGGAGGGGTCGCGGAGCACCGCGGCCCGGCCCCGGCCCGCCACCTCGAACGGCGGGACCAGCAGGGTCGCGCCGCGCCGGACCGCGCCGTCCACCATGGACTTCAGGTCCGCCGCCGCGAGGTAGGTGGCCCACACGGTCGGCTGGCCGGAGCCGGCCGGGATCTGCGACAGGCCGGCCACCTTGGCCCCTTGGTGCAGGGCGTAGGTGTACTTCCGCTCGGAGTCCTCGTCGGTCTTGAACTCCCAGCCGAACAGCCGCCCGTAGAACTCCTTGGCGGCGTCCAGGTCGGTCACGGAGAGCTCGACCCAGGCGGGGGCGCCGTCGACGTACTCGGTGCGCTCGGACATGATGTCTCCTTCTTGGTCGTACGACAGGGTTTGCGGAAAGCGTGGGGGGTGGCGGGCAATCAGCCGACCAGCGCGACCGCGGTGGCGTTCACCACGACGGCGAGCAGGGCGAGGGCGGTGCGTGCCAGGTGGAAGCCGCGCCACCGGCGGCGCGGATCGGACCAGCCCCGGGGCAGGTTCTCCGGGTCGTCCTTGAGCAGCCGGCGGTTGATCCGCATGTTGCCGAACTCGGAGACGAACATCGTGCCGACGATCAGCAGCGTCCCGGCGAGGAACAGCCAGCGGGAGGGCGCCGGGGTGAGCACGGCCAGCCCCAGGTTCACCAGCACCGTGCTGGAACAGAGGATCGGCATGGTCGGGTGGTAGCCATCGACGAGCTTGTTGTTCACGTAGACAAACCGGCTGCGAGGCATCTTGAAGAACGCCGGGACCAGCGCGATGGCGACGTCGAAGAAGACGCCGGCGATCAGCCCGGTGGTCACCAGCACGGCCACGCTGAGGGTGCCGACCAGCATGGTCACAGCCCTCCGTCCACGTTGACCGTCTCCCCGGAGACGTAGCTGGACAGGTCGCTGGCGAGGAACAGCACCGCGCCGACCACGTCGGCGGGCCGGGTGATCCGGCCCAGGGCGGTCAGCTTGCCGTAGTTCTCCATGAGCATCCGGTACTGCCCGGGATCGGTCTGCGCCAGGTCGTCGGCGGCGATCGCCCCCGGCGCGACCAGGTTCACCCGTACGCCGGTGCCGCCGAGCTCCTTGGCCAGTGAGCGGGTCAGCCCGATCAGCCCGGCCTTCGCGGCCGTGTAGTGGGTGCGCATCGCCCCGCCGTACAGCGCCGCGGCGGACCCGATGTTGACCACCGAGGCGCCCGGGTTGAGCAGCGGGAGCGCTCCCTGGGTGACCCGGTACGCGGCGTTGAGGCCGATCTCCAGCATCCGGTTCCACTCGGCCAGCGGCAGCCGGTCGAACGGGGCGAAGCCGAAGCTGCCCGCGTTGTTGACCACGATGTCGAGGGTGCCGAGGTGCGAGCGGCACTCGCCGATCAGCGCGGCCACATCCCCAGGGTCGGTCACGTCGGCCCGCACCATCCGGTGCTTGCCGTCGGTGCCGTCCAGTTCGGCGAGCACCGCCTGGGCGGCGTCCTCGTCACTGCGGTAGCAGGCCAGCACGTTCGCGCCGGCGCCGGCCAGCGCCAGCACGATCTCCCGGCCCACCCGGCGACTGCCGCCGGTGACCAGCGCGTTACGGCCCGACAGGTCGATCTGCATCTGCACACACTCCTTCCGTTTGGCCGGCGGTCAGACCAGGACGCTGACGGCGGTGACGTTGACCAGCAGCGCGAGGATGGTGAGCGTCGCGCGCACGAAATTCCAGTTCCGCCACCGCTTGCGGGGGTCCACCTCGTCCCAGTTCTCCGGAATCCGCTCAGGGTCGAGAGTGCGAACCCAGCGGTTGATCGGGAAGTTCCGGGTGATCGAGACGGTGATCGCGCACGCGGTGAGCAGCGAGGCGAGGGCGAACAACCGACGGGACGGGGCGTCCGGTGCCACGAACGCGAGGCTGCCGTCGAGCAGGATCGTGGTGACCAGGCAGATCGGCATGAACGGATCGAACCGGGTCGTGAGGAACTGCTCGACGGTGATGTACTGCCCGACCGGCAGCACGAACATCAGCGGGGCGCCACCGAGCACCGCGATCATCAGACCACCGGCGGCCATGCCGTTCGACACCAGCACGATGGGTAACAGGAATTGAGTCATCTCGTTCCTCCGCCGAGTATTCCGACGCGAACTCGTCTGCCGGCTGGCAGCTTCGGCTCCCGATCCTGTACGGGGTCGACCGAGGCCGGCTGAATTCCGGGCAGGAGCCCGATGAGGGGCGGCCCTATATGTGTTCCATCGGCCCCCGAGAGGCCTTGGGCACTGTTCGGTGAAACCACATCGTGCGCTGAGCTGAGCGCGCCGGGCCCTAAGGAGCGCAAGTGGAGCGTGTGCTTATCGTCGCCAGGATGAAAGAGTCGGACATCGATACGGTGGCACAGATCTGGGGGGAATCCGACGCCACGGAGCTGCCCCATCTCGTCGGCGTGCAACGTCGCTCGCTGTTCCACTTCCAAGGTCTGTACTTCCAACTCATCGAGGCGGAGCAGGACCTCAACCCACGGATCGACGCGGTCCGGGGCAACCCGCTCTGGCAGGACGTCAACCAGAAGTTGGCGGACCACATCAAGCCGTACGACCCGGCGACCTGGCGCGGGCCGCGGGACGCGATGGCGAACCGTTTCTATTCGTGGCAGGCATCCTGATGGACGCCGTTTCCCCGTCCATGTCTTCTCGTCAGATAAGGAGCAACGCAATGTCCGGAGTCAAGGTTGCCAAGGTCGCCGCAGCCGACGTTGCGGTGAACCGGCGGCGGGGTGGCGAAATCCGTGTCGTGCTCGGCCCCGCCACCGCCGGCGCCACCACCGGATTCCTCGGTTGCCTGTCCTTGCAGCCGGGTGAATACGTGACCGAGCACTACCACCCCTATTCCGAGGAGTTCCTCTACGTCGTCAAGGGCGCCATCGTGGTGCGGGTCGACGACGAGCCGGTGGAGGTTTCCGCCGGCGAGGGGCTGCTGGTGCCGATCAACGCCCGGCACCGGGTGGAGAACCACGGCCAGGAGCCGGCGGAGGTGGTCTTCCACCTGTGCCCGCTGGCGCCCAAGCCGGAGCTCGGCCACGTCGACACGGAGTCGGTGCTGGACACCGAACAGCCGCAGGTGCTGGTCGGAGGCGAGAGATGACCGACCGCCGAGCGGTGATCACCGGGATCGGCGTCACCGCGCCGGGTGGGGTGGGTACCAAGGCGTTCTGGAACCTGCTCACCGAGGGCCGCACGGCTACCCGGGCCATCAGCAGCTTCGACGCCTCCGCCTTCCGTTCCCGGGTCGCGGCCGAGTGCGACTTCGACCCGGTCAAGGAGGGACTGACCCCGGACGAGGCGCGCCGGATGGACCGGGCCACCCAGTTCGTCGTGGTGAGCGCCCGGGAGGCGATCGCGGACAGCGGCCTGGAGTTCGGCTCGCTGGTGCCGGAGCGTACCGGGGTGGCCATCGGTAGCGCGGTCGGCTGCACCATCGGCTTGGAGACCGAGTTCGTCGTGGCGAGCTCCTCGGGCCGGGACTGGGTGGTCGACCCCACGCCGAGGGTGCCCCAGCTGTACGAGTACCTGGTCCCCAGCACCTTCGCCGCCGAGGTGGCGTGGCTGTGCGGGGCGGAGGGGCCGGTCGCCACCATCTCCACCGGCTGCACCTCCGGCCTGGACTCCGTCGGCTACGCGGCGGAGCTGATCCGGGAGGGCTCCGCGGACGTGGTGGTGACCGGCGCGACCGAGGCGCCGATCTCCCCGATCTCGCTCGCCAGCTTCGACGCGATCCGGGCCACCACTCCCAACAACGACGACCCAGAGCACGCCTCCCGCCCGTTCGACCTGCGCCGGGACGGCTTCGTCATCGGTGAGGGCTCGGCGGTGCTGGTGCTGGAGGAGTACGAGCAGGCCCGCAAGCGCGGCGCGCACATCTACGGCGAGATCGCCGGGTTCGCCAGCCGCAGCAACGCGTACCACATGACCGGGCTCAAGCCGGACGGGCGGGAGATGGCCGAGGCCATCCGCATCGCCCTGCGGCAGGGCGGGCTGCGCGCCGAGGACATCAACTATGTCAACGCGCACGGCTCGGGCACCCGGCAGAACGACCGGCACGAGACCGCCGCGTTCAAGGCCAGCCTCGGCCAGCACGCGTACCGGGTGCCGGTGAGCTCCATCAAGTCGATGGTCGGCCACTCGCTCGGTGCGATCGGTTCGATCGAACTCGCCGCCTGCGCGCTCGCCCTGGACAACCAGGTCGTCCCGCCGACGGCCAACCTGCACACGCCGGACCCGGAGTGCGACCTGGACTACGTGCCGCTGACCGCCCGGGACGTCCCGGTCGACGCGGTGCTCAGCGTCGGCAGCGGGTTCGGCGGCTTCCAGACCGCGATGGTTCTGACCCATCCGGGGAGGGCGAGATGACGGTAGTGGTCACCGGGCTCGGCGTGGTGGCGCCGACCGGCGCGGATGTCGAGGAGTACTGGGCCAACACCCTACGTGGCGTCTCCGGCATCCGGCCGATCTCCCGGTTCGACGCCAGCACCTACCAGCTGCGGCTGGCCGGTGAGGTGGTCGGCTTCACCGCCACCGATCACATGTCCAGCCGCCTGACGGTGCAGACCGACCGGTGGACGCATTTCGGCATGGTCGCCGCCGAGGAGGCGTTGAAGGACGCGGCGGCGCTGCCGCTGGCCGACACCGGGATCTCCGACTACGAGCTCGCCGTGGTGACAGCCAGCTCCAGCGCCGGCAACGAGTTCGGCCAGGGCGAGCTGGGCAGCCTGTGGAGCCGGGGACCGCAGCACGTCACCACGTTCCAGTCGATCGCCTGGTTCTACGCGGCGACCACCGGCCAGATCTCGATCCGGCACGGGATGCGGGGACCGTGCGGCGTGCTCGTCAGCGAGCAGGCCGGCGGGCTGGACGCGGTGGGCCACGCCCGCCGGGTGCTGCGCGCCGGGGCGCGGCTGGTGGTCGCCGGCGGCGGCGAGGCGCCGCTGTCCCCGTACGCGGTGGTCTGCCAGCAGGCCAACGGCCTGCTCAGCACCGGCGCGGACCCGGCCACCGGCTACCTACCGTTCGCCGCCGACGCGTCCGGCTACGTGCCCGGCGAGGGCGCCGGGATGGCGATCCTGGAGGACGAGGAGAGCGCCCGGTCGCGCGGCGTGTCCCGGGTGTACGGGCGGATCGCCGGCTACGCGGCGACGTTCGACCCGCGTCCGGACAGCGGTCGCGGTCCCACCCTGGGCCGGGCGGCCCGGCTGGCCCTGGCCGACGCAGGCGTCGACGTGACCGAGGTGGACGCGGTCTTCGCGGACGCCGGTGGCACGCCGGAGCTCGACGCGGCCGAGTCGGCGGCGCTGCGGGAGCTGTTCGGCCCGCGCGGCGTGCCGGTCACCGCCCCCAAGGTCACCACCGGCCGGTTGTACGCCGGCGGCGGCGCCCTCGACCTGGTGACCGCCCTGCTGGCGATCCGCGACCAGGTCATCCCGCCCACCCCGCGCGTGCACCCGGCTGCGGAGCACGGGCTCGACCTGGTCGGCGAGCAGCCCCGGCCGGCCCGGCTGCGGACGGTGCTGGTGCTCGCCCGCGGCTTCGGTGGATTCAACTCGGCGGTCGTCGTCACGGCCCCGTGAGCACACGAAGGAGGAGCACATGCTGACCCTGGACGACCTACGGGAGATCATGACGACCTGCGGGGTGGAGGACGGCGTCGACCTGTACGCCGACATCACCGACGTCCCGATGGAGGATCTCGGCTACGACTCGCTGGCCCGGCTCCAGATCGCGGCGCTGATCAAGGACCGGACCGCGGTGGCCATCGCCGACGACAAGGTCCTTGAGCTGGAGACACCGCGCGAGCTGCTGGACTTCGTCAACGCACCGGTCGGGGTGGCCTGACATGGCTGGCCACACCGACAACTCGGTCTTCATCGCCGCGCCCATGGACCTGGTCTGGGAGCGGACCAACGACATCGCCGGCTGGCCGCAATTGTTCAGCGAGTACGCCGCCGCCGAGGTCATCGCCCGGGACGGCGCGACGGTCCGGTTCCGGCTGACCATGCACCCGGACGAGAACGGGATCATGTGGAGCTGGGTCTCCGAGCGCACCGCCGACCTGGCCACCCGGACCACCCGCTCCCAGCGGGTCGAGCCCGGCCCGTTCAAGTACATGTTTCTGTTCTGGGAGTACCTGCCGGAGGGCGACGGCGTGCGGATGCGCTGGGTGCAGGACTTCGAGATGAAGCCGACCGCGCCGATCGGCGACGACGCCATGCAGGACCGGCTCAACCGCAACACGGCCATCCAGATGGAGCGGATCAAGGGGCTGCTGGAGGCCGAGGCCGCCGCGCTCACCTCCGCCTGACCGCCACTCGGACCGGACCCGCCGGCCGCCGGTCACCCCCCGAGCCGGCGCCGGCGGGGCCCCCACAACCTTCCACCACGAAGCCAAGGAGACGTCATGGACATCGGCTTGACCGGCAAGCGGGTGCTGCTGACCGGCGGCACCAAGGGTATCGGCCGGGGTATCGCCCTCGCCTTCGCCAAGGCGGGCGCGCAGGTGCTCACCTGCTCGCGTAGCCAGGACGAGGCGGCGGTGAGCCTGGCCACCGAGCTGAAGGAGATCGGCGGCGACCACCACGTGGTGGCCGCCGACATCAGCACCCAGGCCGGCGTCGACGAGCTGATCGAGATCGCCCGGACCCGCCTCGGCGGGCTGGATGTGATCATCGGCAACGCCGGCGCCATCTCGCACGTGCCCTTCGCACAGCTGAGCGCCGAGGACTGGACCCGGGTGCTCACCACCAACCTGACCGCCAACTACCTGCTGATCCAGAGCGCCCTGCCGCTGCTCGCCCCGGGCGCCTCGGTGATCGTCATCGGCTCGCGCTCGGCCCTCATCGGCATCCCGCTGCGCGCCCACTACACCGCCTCCAAGGCCGGCCTGGTCGGCCTGGCCCGATCCCTGGCCAAGGAGCTCGGCCCGAAGGGCATCCGGGTCAACGTGCTGGCACCGGGCGTCATCGAGCCGGAGAACGCGCCGCTGCCCGAGACCATCCGGGCCCGGTACGAGGAGAAGACCTCGCTGAGCCGCCTGGGCCGGCCGCACGAGATCGCCGGCGCCGCGCTCTTCCTGGCCAGCGACCTTTCCAGCTACATCACCGGCGAAACGCTGAATGTGGACGGAGGAATCTGATCATGACCGAGCAGAGCGCCTTCCGGGTGACCCTCCGGATGGAGATCCGCCCCGGCATGGGACCGGAGTTCGAGCAGGCGTGGCGCGACGGCGCGTCGGTCATCACCGACCAGCCGGCCAACCTCGGCCAGTGGCTGTCCCGCAGCGCCGAGGAGCAGGACGTCTACTACATCGTCAGCGACTGGACCGACGAGCCGGGCTTCCGCACCTACGAGGAGAGCGAGGAGCACCTGGTCCACCGGCAGAAGCTGCACCCGTACCGGGCGAAGGGCTCGATGACCACGATGCACCTGCTCCACGGGCTGACCGGGACGGGAGCCCGGGGGTGACCGAGCCACGGGTCAAGGTGCTGCTCTACCTGGCGCCGTCGGAGACCGAGCCCGACGCCGTCAACGAGGCGTACCACCGGATCAGCGGCGACCTCGCGGGCACCCCGGGCCTGGTCGCCAACCAGCTCATGCGGTCGGTCACCGAACCCGCCGGCTACATCGTGATGAGCGAGTGGGAGAGCCTCACCGCCTTCCATGCCTGGGAGGAGGGGCCGAACCACCGGGACACCACCGCACCGCTGCGCCCCTACCAGGACCGCCGCCGGGGCAACCCGTTCGGCCTCTACGAAGTCGTCGCCAGCTACTGACAAGGGAGGAAAGCCATGCCGTACGCGGCCATCACCTACGACGTCCTACCGGGATACGAGAAGGAAATCACCGAGCTGTTCAGCAACTTCAAGCGGGCGGAGACCCCCGTCTTCACCGACGACGAGGGCAACGAGGTCGGCCGGCTGCTGGGCACCGCGGTGTTCATCAAGGACGCCACCCTGGTCCGGTTCATCCACTACGAGGGCGAGCTCGCCGACGTCGGCCGGCACATGGGCCAGCAGCGCGGGGTGCACATCCTCGAGGAGAAGCTCCAGCCGTACCTCGCCACGCCGCGGGACACCAGCTCGCCGGAAAAGTTCCGCGAGCACTTCGCGAAGAGCCTGCTGACCTGCATCTCGCAGCTGTCCACTGCCGAGCGGTAGCGGCCGGGCGGCTCGTAGCCACCAATTCCGAGGGAGATCTTCAGATGACTGCCCCCACACACGTCGTGCGGCCGCTCGTCGCGGTCGGTCAGGAGGACACCGACCGCGTGGGTCGGAAGGCGGCTGTGCTCGGCGAGTTGCTGCGCGCCCGCTTCCCGGTGCCCGACGGTGTCGTGATCGAGGCCGATCAGCTGCGGGGGATCTCCCCGACGGCGGACGGCGGGTCGCGGCTGCCCGACGAGCTCGTCGACGAGCTCGTCGGGCTGGCCGCGGCGAACCCCGGGCCCTGGGCGGTGCGGTCCTCCGCCGCCGCCGAGGACACCGCCGACGCCTCGTACGCCGGCCAGTACGAGTCGGTGCTCGGCGTGGTCGGCGCCGACGAGCTGGTCCAAGCCGTACTGTTCTGCGTCGACTCCGCCTTCGCCGAGCGGGTCGGCGTGTACGCGGAGGCGAAGGGCAACCACGCGCAGACCCGGATGAGCGTGCTGATTCAGCAGCTCGTGCCCGCCGAGGCGGCGGGCGTCGCGTTCACTGCCAACCCGGTCACCGGAGACCGCGACGAGGTGCTGATCAACGTGGTGCCCGGCCTCGGCGACCGGCTGGTCGCTGGCGAGGCAACCCCTGACCAGTGGTCGGTGCGGGGCGGGGTGGCCACCCGTACGCACACCGCTGACGACGCGATCACCGCCGAACAGGCGCTGGCCGTGGCCGAGTTGGCCCGGCGGGTGGAGGCGTACTTCGGCGCGCCGCAGGACGTGGAGTGGGCGCTCGCCGGCGGGGTGCCCTGGCTGGTGCAGGCCCGGCCGATCACCGCGCTGCCCGAGTACCTGGCGGATGCGGCCCCGGCGCGGGTCGAGCCGCCGCCGGGCGTGTGGGAGCGCAGCAACTACGCCCCTGAGCCGCTGTCGCCGATGTTTCGCTCACTGATGCTGTCCGACCTGCACGAACTGACCTCGAACCTGTTTCCGTACAGCATCGGCGACAAGATCGAGTTCTGTGAACTGGGCGGCTGGCTCTACGCGCAGTTCGTGCCGCTGAAGGACCCGGAGCGGATCAAGGCGAAGCTGGGTCGGGCGGTCGCCGCGGCCCGGGCCGACGAACCGTCCACCTTCTACCGCCGCTATTACGGAACCGTCGAGCCGAAGCTCACCCTCTCGATCGCCGAGCTGCGCGACAACCGCCAGCTGCCGGTGATGACCGACGGCGAGCTGGCCGAGCACCTGGACGAGACGATGGCCGTCTGGCGGGCGTCACTCACCGCGCACTTCCAGACCGGCGGCTCCGGCACCTTCGTGCTGGGCGAGTTGGGCATCGCCGCCCGCGACCTGCTCGGCTGGGACGCGCCGGAGACGTTGAACCTGCTGCTCGGTCTGCAGGGCAAGACCACTGAGCCGTCGTACCGCCTGGCCGAGCTGGTGGGGCTGGTCCGGGAACGGGCGGAGCTGCGGGAACTGGTCGAGCGGCTCGCCGACGAGGAGCCCGGCGACGACCTGGTCGAGCGGCTGGCGGCCGTGGACCCCGGTTTCGCCACGGCCTTCGTTACCTACCAGCGGGAGTACGGCCACCGCACGCTCGGCATGGACATCACCGAGCCGACCGTGGCGGAGCGGCCGGCGCTGGTGTTGAACCTGATCCGCGGCCAGCTCGACCAGCACTTCGACCCCGCCGCCGACCGGGTGGCGCTGGTGCGCGAGCGTACCCGGGCCGAGGCGGCGGCGCGGACCGCGCTGGCCGACCACCCAGACGAGGACCGGGACCGGTTCGAGCGGCTGCTCGGCCGGGCCCAGTGGGCGGCGCCGGCCCGGGACGACAGCCACTACCTGACCCAGCTGGCCGGAGCACTGGTCCGCCAGGCCGTGCTGGAGTTCGGCGCGCGCCTGGTCGACCGCGGCCTGATCGCCGACCGCGACGACGTCTTCCTGCTCGAACGCGCGGAGGTCGAGGCGGCCCTGCGCGACGGCGCCGACCAGCGGGGCCTGGCCGGGGACCGGCGCGCCGAGCGGGCCTGGGCGCTGACGCACCCCGGCCCGAAGGGGTACGGCGACGCCTCGCACGGCGGCGGCGACATCGCCGCCCGAATGGCGAGCCTGCCGCCGGAGGCCCGGCGGATCCTGGAGATCGGCCTCTGGGCGTGGCGGGAGGTCTCCGGGGAGCGCGCCCACGGCACCGCGACCGAGGGCGACGGCTCGGTGCTACGCGGCATCGCCGGCTCCCGGGGCCGCTACACCGGCCCGGTACGCGTCATCCGCACCGAGGCGGACTTCGACCGGCTGCGCCCCGGCGACGTGCTGGTCTGCCCCGAGACCAACCCACAGTGGGCGATGCTCTTCCCCAGCGTCGGCGCGCTGGTCACCGACCACGGGGGCCTGCTGTCCCACCCGGCGATCATCGCCCGCGAGTACCGCGTACCCGCCGTGCTTGCCACCGGGAACGCCACCAGCCGGCTGCACGACGGCCAGGTCGTCACAGTCGACGGCAGCTCCGGCGTGGTGGAGCTGGTGAACCCCTGAGGCGCCGCCGGCGCCAGCGCAGCCGGCCGGAACCCGTCGTGGCCCCGGCTGGCTGCGCCTCTGGAACGTACGAACTGACCCTGTCAGGAAGGAAGGGATGCAATGTCGGGCATCGCGGGTTGGGTGGACTTCGACCGGGACCTGTCGGGCCAGGACGTCGTCGTGCGGGCCATGACGGCCACCATGGCGAACCGGGGTCCGCACGAGGAACGCGTGTGGACCGGCCGAGACGCCGTCATCGGTCGCCGGGGCCTGCACCTCGGCGAACGGGACCGGGGCGTGCAGCCGCTGGTGGTCGAGGGCCGGGACGGCCGGCGCGTGGTCGTCGCGTACGCCGGGCAGGTCTACAACGCCGGGTCGCTCCGCGGTGACCTGGTCAGCCGTGGGCACGCGTTCCGTGGCGGCGAGGACGCCGAGGTCATCGGGCACGCGTACCTGGAATGGGGCGCCGGTTTCGCCGAGCGGCTGGACGGCATGTTCGCGGTGGCGGTCTGGGACGAGCAGGCCCGGGAGCTGGTGCTGGTGCGCGACCGGATCGGCATGCGCACGCTGTTCTACGTCGAGACCGACGCCGGGGTGGTGTTCGGCTCCGAACGCAAGGCGGTGCTGGCCCACCCGTCGGTCACCGCGGCGGTCGACGCGGGCGGCCTGCGCGAGCTCTTCTCGCTGGCCGCGACCCCCGGCGAGGCCGTCTTCCAGGGCATGCGCCAGGTCCCGCCGGGCCACCTGGTCCGGGTCTCCCTGGGCGGCGTCCGGACCCAGCTGTACTGGGAGCTGACCAGCCGGCCGCACACCGATGACCTGCCCACCACGGTCGCCACCATCCGGGAGCTGCTGGAGGAGTCGGTCGACCGGCACCTCACCGACGAGGCCCCGCTGGGTACCATGCTCTCCGGTGGCCTGGACTCCAGCACCGTCACCGCGTTGGCCGCCCGCAAGCAGGCCGAGCGGGGCGGCCGGTCGCCGCGGGCGTTCACGGTGAGCTTCGCCAAGCAGGACGAGACCTTCAAGCCGGACGCCACCTGGGCCACCCGGGACGATCCTTTCGTCGCCGACCTGGTGGCGCACGCCGGGATCGAGCTGACCACGGTCACCCTGGACACCGCCGAGTTGATGGACCCGCTGCCCCGGCTGGCCACCCTGTACGCCAAGGACCTGCCGAGCCCGCTGGGCAACATGAACACCTCGCTCTACCTGCTCTGCCGTGCGGTACGCCACCAGGCCGGGGTGGTACTGCACGGCGACCCGTCGGACGCCATCTTCGGCGGCTTCCCGTGGGTCT
The DNA here is from genome assembly GCF_026013475.1 of Micromonospora yasonensis. Taxonomy (GTDB): domain Bacteria; phylum Actinomycetota; class Actinomycetes; order Mycobacteriales; family Micromonosporaceae; genus Micromonospora; species Micromonospora yasonensis. The sequence continues at coordinate 45,368 of NZ_JAPDPH010000031.1, forward strand.
TCCAGCCGCAGATCATGGAGGCCGACACGCTGCCCTGGGTGGCCAGGGCGCACGCCGCGGGCGGCCGGGTCGGCTTCGGCGCCGACCTGCTGGACACCACCCTGCTCAAGGAGCTGGACCTGGCGAACTACTGCGTGGACATGTACCACCAGGCGCTGGCCAAGGTCCCGTACCTGGAGGGGGAGACCGGGCTGGACCGGAAGATGCGCGAGGTCACCTACCTGCACCTGACCCGGTGGCTGGAGGTGCTGCTCGGGCAGAGCGAGACGATGAGCGGCGCGGTCGGGCTCGAGGTGCGCTGGCCGTACGCGGCGCACCAGCTGGTGGAGTACGCCTTCAACGTCCCGTGGGCGATGAAGGACACCGACGAGCGCGGCAAGGGGCTGCTCCGGGCGGCCGCGGCGGACCTGCTGCCGCAGTCGATCCTCAACCGGCACAAGTCGCCGTTCCCGGTTACCCACAACCCCGAGTACGGCGAGGCGCTCTGTGTCGAGCTGACCGAGCTGTTGGCCGACCCGGACGCCCCGGTGACGCCGCTGATGAACGTCGAGGCGGTGCGGGAGATCATCCGGCACCCGGAGAAGCTCTCCGGCGGTTCGGCGGCCTTCGCCGCCCGGTCCAACATCGAGATGCTCCTGCAGTTCAACGCCTGGTTGGACAACTACCACATCCGGGTCCGGGTCTGACCCTGGCCGACGGCGCCGGCGGCCCAGGGCGGGCCGCCGGCGCCGTGGTCGCAACGGGCGCTGATCCGGCGCCTAGGGCGGGTCACCCCAAACGATGCCGTCGATCAGCTGACAGACGAGGTGCATATCCATGGTTAAGGTCTCGAACCACCCGCCCGCCGCGGAACCGTCGTCGGACGCGGAGGGCCTTCTGAACCTCGCGGGGGTGCCGGGGGCGCAGCACGCCTACGGCAAATGGCCCGCCGAGGTGCGGTCGCGGCTGGATACCGCGCTGGCCCGCCCCGCCAAACAACAGCCGTCCTGGCCCGATCCCGAGCTGGCCGCGACGATTCGGTGGATGCTCGGGGAGGTCCCGCCGATCGCCTTCCCCGACGAGGTGGACCGGCTGCGGGACTACTTCGCCCGGGCCGCCGCCGGTGAGGCGTTCGTGCTCCAGGGCGGGGACTGCGCGGAGACCTTCATCGGCAACACCGAGGCCCACGTGCGGGGCAACATCCAGGCGCTGCTGCACATGGGCGCGGTGCTGACCGGGGAGTCGGGGCGGCCCGTCGTCACCGTCGGGCGGTTCGCCGGGCAGTGCGCGAAGCCCCGTTCGGCGGCGACCGACGAGAGCGGGTTCCCGGTCTACCGCGGCGACATGGTCAACTCACCGGCGCAGACGACGCGGGCCCGGATGGCCGACCCGAGCCGGATGCTGCGCGCGTACGCCAATGCCAGCTCCACGATGAACCTGGTGCGGGCGATCAGCGCCCGCAGGCTGCGGGGACGGCCCGACGCCGACCCGCACGACCTGGCCTGGCAGGCCCCCGAGGTCTTCGCCAGCCATGAGGCGCTGCTGCTGGACTACGAGCGGGCCATGCTGCGCTTGGACGACTCCGGGGGAGAGTCGCTGCTCTACGGCCTGTCCGGCCACTTCCTGTGGATCGGGGAGCGGACCCGGGACCTCGACGGCGCTCACATTGCCTTCGCCGAGCTGCTGGCCAACCCGATCGGGGTGAAGTTGGGGCCCGGCACCGACCCGGCCACCGCCGTGGCGTACGTCGAGCGGCTCGACCCGCACCGGGTGCCCGGGCGGATCACGCTGATCAGCCGGATGGGCAGCAAGCGGGTACGCGACGTGCTGCCGGAGCTCGTCCAGGCGGTCGCCGCCACCGGGCGCCAGGTGGTGTGGCAGTGCGACCCCATGCACGGCAACACGGTGCAGACGGCCGGCGGCTACAAGACCCGCCGGTTCGACGACCTGGTGGACGAGGTGGTCGGCTTCTTCGAGGTACACCGGGCGCTGGGCACCCACCCGGGCGGTCTGCACCTGGAGCTGACCGGGGACGAGGTCACCGAGTGCCTCGGTGGGGCGCAGGACATCCGCGAGAGCGACCTGCCCAGCCGGTACGAGACGGCCTGCGATCCCCGATTGAACCACCGGCAGGCGGTCGAGCTCGCGTCCGTGGTGGCGGAGCTGCTGCAGGCCACGGACCGGCGGGCGGCCGTCGCGGCCGGGGGGGGGGGGCGC
>NZ_JAPDPH010000310.1 GCF_026013475.1 Micromonospora yasonensis
GACCCCGTATGTGACGGCCGCGGCAGCTGCGGCAAGGCCGAGCTGGCGCAGCCCGCCGAACCAGCCGGGCACCGTGGTCAGCCGCGCCACGGCGGCGCCCGCGCCGAACAGCGCGACGGCAGTCACCACGAGCGTCGCGGCGAGCGAGCCGAGCCCGATCAGGAATGGCAGCACGGGCACGAGCGCCCCCAGTGCGAACGCGGCGAAGGACGACGCGGCGGCGACCCAGGGCGACGGCAGGTCATCCGGGTCGATGCCCATCTCCTCCCGCACATGGACCCGCCACGCCTGCGAGGGATCCCGGGACAGCTGCGCGGCCACCTGATCCGCCAGCTCGGAGTCCAGCCCGCGCGCCCGGTACAGCGCCGCGAGCTCGGCCTGTTCCTCATCCGGGTGGGCGGCCAGTTCCCGCTGTTCCCGGGCGATCTCGGCACGGGTCAACTCGGCCTGGGATGCCACCGAGGTGTATTCGCCCGTCGCCATCGAACAAGCCCCGGCGACCAGGCCGGCCAGCCCGGTGAGCACGATGGTGTGCGGGTCACCGCCACCGCCCCCGACACCCGCGATGAGCGCGCCGTTGGAGACCAGGCCGTCCATCACGCCGAACACCGCGGGCCGCAGCCATCCACCGGTCACGTCGCGGTGGTGCTGGTGGTACTCAACCTGCAGGACTGTCACGATATCCACCTCCAGTAGTAGACGCGACAGTACTAATGCGGTGCCGTCGCGTCTACGACGGTGAGCCTGTCCTAACTGACCTCCAACACGCACCACGGCCCATCAGACCGTTCCGCATCGACGGTGACGGTGCGATCGGGAAGACGTCCGCGACGATGTCCAGCCGGGCCAACCGATCCGATAGCAGCCGGAGGAGGCGGCGGGCTCGGGCCGACGATGGTGAAACAGTTGGGGGCGACCAATACCGTGCTCGCGCCGGCTGGCGGCCTGGTGACGGCGACGGACATGAGGCACTATGGCCTTCACCGCTGCGCAGCTCGAGCTCGGATAGGTACGTGAATCATGCCCCTGTCTCGTCGCCTGATCATCTCAGCCGTAGTCGCCACGGTCGTGGTCGGCTCGGGGGTGGCCGTCGCCCTCTGGCCCGAGAGTCACGCGCCGTACCGTCCGCCGAGCTCGCATGTGGTCCAGCCGGGCGCGCCGGGCCAACCGGGCAGATCGCTGTCGGGGAGCGACGTTTCTCAGCTCTCGCCGCCCGGATTCACCGCGGCCGACAGCCTGTTCATCCAAGGGATGATCCCGCACCATGCTCAGGCGCTGGAGATGACCGCGCTCCTGCAGGGCCGCACCACAAATCCGGACGTGACGCTGCTCGCCAAGCGCATCGACGTGTCGCAGCGGGACGAGATCGAGCGGATGCAGCGGTGGCTCACGGAGCGGAGCGTGCCGAGCACGGGGCCGAACGGGGGCCACGCCGGGCACGACAAGCTCATGCCCGGGATGCTCACCGCCGAGCAGCTCAACCAGCTCAAGCAGGCGCGCGGGGCGGAGTTCGACCGGCTGTTCCTCACCTTCATGATCCGCCACCACCAGGGTGCACTGGCGATGGTGGAGGAGCTCTACTCGACCGGGGGTGGGCTCGAGCCGGCGAGCGACCAGTTCGCCCGTGAGGTCAACGCCGACCAGAGCATCGAGATTCAGCGGATGCAGGAGATGCTGGCCAAGATGGGCTGAGGCTCGGCCGGCTGACGGAGAGAGGGTGAAGGGCGCCTCGGCTCGAAGGTTTCGAGTGGAGGCGCCCTTCGGTCAGGGATAGGTCAGAGCGATTCCGCCAGGTCCAGGACCGCCTGCTTCAGCTTCTGGTGCTCCGAAGCGGTCAGCTTGCCGGCGATCTCCTGCAACTGGGACACCGCAGCGTCCCGCTGGCCGTTGGCGGAGAACTGCTCAGCCCGCTGCAGGAACTGGTCGACCTGGGACTTCAGCGGGTGGCCGAGGGTGTTGGCACGGACGAGTTGGTCGTAGTGCGACCGCGCAACTGCGAAGCTCGGCGTCCAGCTGACCTTCGGCTGTCCCTGGGCGTTGAACTGGCCGAGCTGCACCTCGGAGGCTGCCTGGATCTCCGCCTTCGACAGGTGCTCGCTGGGCGTCAGCTTGAACGCGTCGAAGCCGCGGGCGATCTCGTTGCCGTAGAGGTTGCCGTTGTACCAGTACGCCGACCAGAACCCGCCGAGCACGAGCCGCTCCGGGCTGACCGGACCTCGGTCGAAGAACGCGATCTCGTGCGGGTTCTTCGAGTCGGTGAAGTCGAACACCGAGATGCCGCCCTGGTACCAGGCTTGCATCATGATGTCGCGACCCGGCACCGGAATCAGCGACCCGTTGTGCGCCACGCAGTTCTCCTGCAGCGTCTGCGGAACGGGCAGCTTGTAGTAGCTGGCGAACTTCATCTTCCGGTCGACGATGTCGAAGATGGCGTTGGCGCCCCACTCCGGGAGGTCGGTGTCGCGGCAGCGGGCACCGCTACCACCGCCCCACTCGTCGGTAAAGATCACCTTGGTGCCGTCGTTGTTGAACGTGGCTGAGTGCCAGTACGCGAAGTTCGGGTCGGAGACCTCATCGATCCGGCGGGGGTTGGCCGGGTCCGAGATGTCGATGAGGATTCCGTTGCCCTGGCACGCGCCGGCGGCCAGCCCGATCTCCGGGTACGCGGTGATGTCGTGGCAGGCGTTGGTGTTCGGCGTCGGCGACCAGGTGCTGCCGGACGGGTGCCTGGGCGTCTGCGGCCCGTTCTGCAGGCCGTCGATCCGGCCCGTCTGCGGGTCCTGGAACAGCCGCGGCTGGTTCACGACGGCGGCCTGCTCCGGCGCCGCCAACGGCACCTTGATGACGTCGATCCGCCACCTCGACGGGTTCTCACCGTCCGCGGCGTTGTTGTTGCAACCCTCCATCGTCGTAGCCGGCCGCACCGAGGTCGTGCCGGAGACGTAGACGTAGACGTTGTTGGCGTCCTTGGGGTCGGTCACCACAGTGTGGGTGTGTGAACCGCGGCAGAGCTGGACGCCCGCGACCTGTACCGGGTTGTGCACATCGCTGATGTCGAAGACCCGAACGCCCTGGAACCGGGTGCCGACGTTGGGGTTCGTGCCACAGTCGACCCGCCCGCGGGTCTCCTCCACGGACATGAACAGCAGGTTGCCGTAGACGGAGAGGTCGCCCTGCCCACCGGGGCACACGACGCTGGTGACGAGCGTCGGGTCGGCGGGGTTGGAAACGTCGACGATGTTGAACCCGTTGTAGTTGCCCGAGAACGCGTACTTGCCGCTGAAGGCGAGGTCCGAGTTGTAGAACCCGCCGTTACCCGGGTTCGCCGGGTCGACGAAACCCGCCGGCTTGTCGCGGTGCGCCACGTGCTCCAGGTTGCTGATCGCGGACTTCGCGTCGAGCCAGCCGGCACCGAGTCCGATTCGTGGATCCGGCTCCGCCGCCGAAGCCGTGCCGGGCAGCACGCCGACCAGGAGTAGCCCCGCGGCTATCAGGCCGAGCGCTTGCCGCCCCCGACGTGACCTAGAACGCAAGTGATGTGTCATATGCCGCCTTCCGATCGAACGACCTGACGCGACGTCCAGCTGGTGGGGAGCGCGTCGTATAGGTAAGGACCGTAGCGTCGATCGGTCATTGGTCAAGAAGCCCGCGAGATATGCACATATTTGCGCAGGCACGCGGCCGGACGGGCCGCGACAGGCGTAGGACCTGCTGCTCGAATATTTCGCCACTCGTCGGATGAGCGGCCCGCGAGCCGCGCCGTAGCGTCGATGCAATTCACTTCGCACGGGACTGGTTGCTGAACGTGATCGCCGGGCGAGCGCTGCGGATCAGCGCGGCGGACCGCTGCGGCGGCCGTGATCCGGCGCTCCATTGCTGTCTTTTCCAACCCTCGAAGGGAGCAGCGGTGCCCCCGACCCCCGCCCATCCCATGGCCGCCGCATAGCCGCGTTGCTGCTGTCCACGGCCCTCGTCGCGTCCCTGACATCAATGACCGTGAAACCCGCCTCGGCCGCGTGATCGGCCCCGTTTCGAAGCTGCCGTCGCCGACGAGAGCGGCCGGGATGGCGATCCCGGCAATCGTTGCGATGTGCCGGGACGTGGCGCTGCGGATTCAGAAAGGAGGCCCCGAAGCAGCGGAGCGGAGACGGCTGTCTCCGTGGCAGAAACCGGCCGCGACAAACGCGGCCCCGCGAAAGGCGACGCAAAGATGACGATCAGTGAGAGTTCCAGCCTGTCCCGCCGGACATTGCTCCGAGGTGCCGCAGTGGCCGGCGCCGCGGCCGCCACGGCGACGGTGGTCCGCCCCGGCGCCGCCTCGGCCCAACCGGTAGCGGCTCCCGCCCTCGATGTGCAGGCCGCGGCCGAACGGGCCGCCACGATCCCCACCCCCGAGAAGTACTTCGGCTTCCGGATCGGATCCGACGGCAATCTCGCGACCTGGGACAAGATGGTCCCGTACTTCAAGCTCATCGCCGACAGCAGCAACCGGGTGCTGTTCGAGGAGGTCGGCAAGACCACCGAGGGCAACCCCTACATCCTGCTCACCATCAGCTCGCCGAACAACCTGGCCAAGCTCGACCAGCTCATCGAGATCAACAGCCGGCTGGCCGACCCCCGCGGGTTGTCTCCGACCGAGGCCGAGAAGCTCGCCAGCACCGGCAAGCCCTTCTACATGGTGTACGCCGGCATCCACTCGACCGAGGTCGGCAACTCGCAGGCCACCATCGAGTGGGCCTACCGCCTCGCCACCGAGCACTCCGACTACATGGACAGCATCCTCGACGACCTAATCATCCTGATGGTGCCCTGCCAGAACCCGGACGGCCTCGTCAAAGTCAACGATTACTTCGTCAAGACCGCCGGCACCAACTACTCCCGCACCTACCCCGACCTCTACCAGAAGTACTGCGGTCACGACGACAACCGCGACTGGTTCATGCTGACCCAGGTCGAGAGCCACCTGGCGGCACAGATCCAGAACAAGTACCACCCGCAGGTACTGCAGGACTCGCACCAGGCCGGCTCGGGCGCGCCGCGGATGTTCACGCCGCCCTACCTGTCGCCGTACGACCCCAACATCGACCCGATCACGGTGCAGCAGACCGACGTCCTCGGCCTCGCCATGCAGCGGGGCATGACCGCCGCCGGCATGAAGGGCGCCGGCTGGGGCATGACCTACGACTACTGGACGCCGTCGCGGCAGTACTGCGTCTACCACAACGCCGTCCGCATCCTCACCGAGGCGGCCAGCGTCACCAACCTGGCCTACCCGTTCGTCAGCACCCGCCCGATCGGCAACCAGGAATCCAGCATCAGCTTCATCGAGCCGTACGACCGGACCACCTGGACGCTACGGCAGATCGTCGACTACGTCGGGCAGTGCTTCTACTCCGGCATCGAGGCCGTGGCCTACGACAAGTTCAACTGGCTCTACAACTTCTATCGAGTAGGCGTGAAGGGGGCCAACCGGACCGGCGCCTACATCATCGCGGCCGGCCAGCGCGACCCGCAGGCCGTCAAGGACACCCTCGACATCCTGTTCCGGGGCGCGGTCGAGATCCATCAGGCCCAGGCCGCGTTCACCGCGGGCGGCAAGCAGTACCCGACGGGGTCGTACGTCATCTTCCTGAACCAGCCCTACGGCGGGTTCGCCAAGACGCTGCTCGAGAAGCAAAATTACCCGCACCTGCTCCAGTACCCCGGCGGCCCGCCGCAGCGGCCCTACGACGTGACCGCGCAGACCCTGCCGATGATGCTCGGTTTCACCGCCGACCTGGTCACCGACTCGATCTCGGTCAGCACCAAGCTGCTCACCGAGATCAAGCCGCCCCAGATCACGATGCCGACGCCGCCGTCGCCCACCGGCGCCTACGTCATCGGCCCCGAGTCGTACGGCGTCTACCGGATCATCTCCCGGCTGCAGAAACAGGGCATCGCGACCTTCCGGGCCGGCGCGCAGTTCACCGACGGCGCTCGCACCTTCCCGGCCGGCACCTTCATCGTGCCGCCGACCGACGCGGCCCGGCAGATCCTGCAGGACCAGGCCCGCGACACCGGCATTCCGGTCTCGGCCCTCTCGGCCGTGCCGCCGGTCGCCGGCGCGCAGCTCAAGGCGGGCACCAAGATCGGCCTGCTGAAGCCGGCGAACAACATCCAGTCGGGCTGGCTGATGTTCATGTTCGACCAGTACGAGGTGGACTACAAAATCGTCGAGGCGAACGACTACGACAACCTCTCCGGTCGGTTCGACGCCATCGTCATGCCGCACGGCGTCAGCCGGAACTCCATCGTCAACGGGCTGAACCGCAACAACTACCCGCAGGAGTGGAGCTGGGCGTTCGGCGTCGGCGAGGACGGCTGGAACAAGCTGCGGAACTTCGTCACCAGCGGCGGTACGCTGATCGCGTTCGGCAGCGGGTCGAACACCGCGCAGCAGCTGTTCGAGCTGCCGATCGAGTCGATCCTGCCCAGCGAGGAGACGGTCTTCTACTGTCCCGGCTCCCTGCTCAGCCAGGAGATCGACGCCAACGACCCGGTCGGCTACGGGATGAACCCGAAGAACCCGGTCTGGTTCGATGGCGACCGCGCCTACCGGCTCATCGACCCCAACAAGTATCCGGTCAAGGTCGTGGCCAAATACCCGGACAGCGGCGAGCAGCTGCAGAGCGGCTGGCTGATCGGCGGCGAGCACCTCAACGGTGCCGTCAACGGTCTGTCCTGGACCGTGGGCAGCGGCTACCTCGTGACCTTCGGCAGCGAGATCGCGTTCCGCACCTGGAACCGCGGCGAGGGGAAGATGGTCTTCAACGCAATGTACCACGGTCCGTCGCAGAAGCTCACGTCGGAGCAGTTCCAGCGGCTCGGGCGATAGCCTCGTGCGTCGAGGCGGGGTGGGCCGGCAACGGTCCA
>NZ_JAPDPH010000311.1 GCF_026013475.1 Micromonospora yasonensis
GGTCCGGGGCAGCCTCACCATCAACGGCACTCCGGTCACCGACACCGCGACCTACCGGGTCACGGTGAACAACTTCCTCTCCGGCGGCGGCGACGGCTTCAGCGTCCTCCCCGGCGGGCAGAACCAGGTCACCGGAATGATCGACCTGGACGCCCTCAACGCGTACCTGACCGAGAAGTCGCCGGTCTCCCCGCCGGCGCTGGACCGGATCCAGACCACCGCCGAGGTTCCCGCCGCCTGACGCGGACCCGGCACGACGACGGGCCCCGGAGCATCGCGTGCTCCGGGGCCCGTTCGCATGTCCCGCCACCCCGCCCGCCCCTCCGGGCAGCAACTTCCGGTCGTCGCGGACGCAGCATTTTCGCCGGAGTTGCCGTCAGGCGGGGATCGGTTCGGGGGTCGGGGCCGGGGCCGGGGTGACGCGGCCGTCCTGGGTGGGGGTGAGCAGCCGGCGCAGCGACAGGGCCAGCACCGAGGCGGCCAGGCAGCCACCCACCACGACCGCCACCCAGAGCCGGCCGTGCGCCGCGCCGAGCAGCGGGCCGGCGGTGACCGGGCCGATGATCCCGCTGATCCCGAAAATCATCGAGCTCATCGCGTTGTAGCGGCCGCGCAGCTCGTCGGTGGCGAGAGCGTTGGTCAGCGCCGGCATGACCGGCGACAGCATGGTCTCGCCGAAGCCGAAGATGGCCGAGCACGCCACCACGCCCAGCGCGGCGAGCAGCGCGTTGCCCGTACCGATCACGCCGGCCGCGCCGAGGACCAGCCAGGCGGTGGCGAAGGTCGCGCCCACCGCGGCCAGCGCCCCCGTCCGGCTGCGTCCCTCCATTCGACGGATGACCAGCAGCTGGGAGAGCACGATCATTACCGTGTTGCAGGCCAGCGCCCAGGCCACCACCCGCGGCGTCACCCCCACCACCCGCACCGAGTACGCGGTGAAGCCCACCTCGATCTGCGCGTAACCGCACGTGGTCAGCACGAGGCCGAACAGGACCAGGCGCCGGAACGGCCGGTCCCGCAGCACGGTGAGGTAGCCCCCGGTGGATCGCTCGGCGCCCGCCTCCCGGGCCTGCGCCAGCCGGTGCCCGACGTGCGGCAGGGTCAGCAGGATCAGCCCCGGCGTCAGGTAGCTCAACGCGTCCAGCAGGTAGATGGCCTGGAAGGTGACCGGACGGGCCACGTCGACCACCGCGCCGGAGATCAGGCCACCCACCCCGATGCCGAGGTTGAGCAGGGCGAACTGGAGACCGAACACCCGCTGCCGCTCGCCCTCGTCGGTCAGCGAGGCGAGGATGGTGCTCTGCCCGGACCACAGGGCCGAACCGCCCACCGCGATCAGCGTGCTGACCGCGAACGCCGTGCCGACCGAGTGGACCAGCCCGAGCGAGGCGGTGCCGACCGCCTCCACGGCCAGGCAGGGCAGCACCACCCGACGGGCGCCGAACCGGTCGATCAGCGTCCCGCCCAGCGGGGACAGGGCGAGCGTCACCGCGCCGAACCAGCCGATCACCAGGCCGGCCTGGTTGTCGGTCAGCCCGCGTACGTCGGTGAGGTAGATGAAGAGGAACGGCAGGGTGAGACCGCGCCCGACGGCCGACAGCAGGGTGCCGAGCAGGATCCGACGGGCTTCCGGGCGGGCGGGTAGGGCGCGGCGCAGCATGGCTGGATTCTCTGCGTCGGGTACGACGACCCGCGACCGGATTACCGCCCGTTCCGCGCTCGGCAGAACCACCGGGTGAGCAAGCACACGCCGTCTGCCATGCTGGCCGGGTGACGACGACCTGGCGGTATCTGCCCGCACCGGCCCGGGAGATCGCCGAGGCGGCCGCTGTGGCGGTGACCGCCGCCGGTGCGCGGGACGCCGAGGCGTACGGGCCGGCGGTCGTGCGGCTCACCGCCGCTGACCGGGCCGGCCTGGTGCTGGGCGGGGTGGTGCGGCTGCTGCTGGAGGAGACCCACCCGGACGGGCTGGCCGGTGACGACGTACGCCAGGTGCTCCAGCGGTGCGTCGGGTCCACCGCCGGCTGGTGGCCGGAGGTCGACCCGCACGTGCTGCTGGTGCTGCTGGCCAGCGCGCTCGGGGTGTACGACCCGGGCGACGACGGCTCCCCGCCGGACCCGGCGGCGATCGCCCGGCACGCCCCGCTGCTCGTCGCCGACCTGCTGGCCGCCACCGGGCGGCCGTTGGCCGACTACCTGGCCGCCGCGTTCGCCGAGGTCGCCCGCACCGAGCTGCACGACTGAGCCCGGGTAGGCACGCGTCGGTTTCGGTGCCCGGGCGTCGAGCTCGGCGTCGTGCAGGTCGCCGGTGGACTCCTCCGCCACTGCGGGGCGCGCCGGCGCCCGGGCAGCTCGCCGGACTCATGCCATCGGGCAGCTTGCCAAAAAGTCGACCGGCCCCGGCCGGACAGGGTTGCGCGGTCGTCGACGCCGAACGGCGGCCGGTACCGTACGAAGGCTTCCTTGCAAGATCAGAGTTGCTTCGAGTGCCGAGGTCCAGGACGCCACCAGGCCGTCGCGGGCCCGGGAAGGACTTTCATGCTGGCGGGTGTCGTCGCTCTGGTCGTCGCCGTCGTCCCCGGGGCGCTGCTCGGCTTCGTCCTGTCGCCGGGCCGCTACCGCTGGGCCGCCTGGACGGCGGCCCCCGCGCTGACCCTGGGGCTGGCGAGCGTGGCGATGGGGTGGCTACCGGCGCTCGGCCTGCCCCACAGCGCGATGGCGGTGCTCGTCGCGGAGGTGATCCTGGCCGGGGCGGCGATCCTCGCCTCGCGGCTCGTCGCCCGCGGCCTGCTCGGCGACGAGCACGGCGAGGAACCTTCCCGCCTGGGCCGCTTCCGGCTGCCTGCCGTCCGCCCCCGGCGCGCCGATGTCATCGGCGTCGTGGTTCCCGCGGTGGTGAACGTGGGCTTCGGCTGGCTGATGCTCGGCAGGTTCGTCGCGCCGGCCGGCTGGGACGCCATGCACCACGGTTACTTCAGCCGCCGCATCCTGGAGACCGGCAGCGCCACGATCTCGTCGGCCTGCAGCGCCTCCATCGATTCGATCCCGACCTGCGAGTTCTATCCGGTCGCCACCAATGTCCTGTGGGCTCAGGCGGCGCAGCTGTCGGGCGGTCATCTCAGCGCGGCCATGACCACCTGGTCAGTGCTGGTCGGGCCACTCGCGCTGGTCGCCGGCGTCTACGCCGTGGTCCGCGTCCTGCGCGGCGGGCCGGTCGTCGCTGCCTGCGCGGCAGTCGCCCCGGCGTTCGTCGGCCCGTTCTGGTTCTCCGCCATCGTCGGGCGGATCACCCAGCTGACCGGTCCCTGCATGGCGGTGGGCATCGCGCTGCTCATCGCCCTGGCCGTGCGGGGCCCGCACCCCGTCCGGATTGGTCTGCTGGCGGGCCTCGCGAGCGCCGGCCTGATCATGAGCCACACCTACGACATCCTCCTGGCCGGCGTACTCGCGCTGGGCCTCCTTCCCTTGTTGCCCGGACGGCTCGCCCTGCGTCGAAGTCTCGCGGGGGCGGGGTCGGCCGCGGTGGCTGGCGTGGTGGCGTTCGGCCCCTTCCTCTCCGGGCTGACCGGAGCGAAGGCTGAGCGGGCCTCGTACGCCGCCGCACTTCCCGGCCAGTTCGGCAAGGCATTCGACTTCTGGGTGACCGACCCGCAGCGGTACGTGCTGTTCGGCTTCCCGTCGCCGGCCGTCGGGGATTCCCAGCTCGACGTGCCCACCATCCGGGTCGCCGTGCTGCTGACCCTCGCCTGCCTCGTCGCCGCACCGCTGTGCCTGGTCTTCCGGCAGCTGCGGTGGGCCCGGCCGTGGCTGTTCACCGGGGTGGTGTTCACCGCCGTGGGGATCTGGACCACCATGTCGAACTCGCCGTCCGCGGCACTCGTCTCCGGCCTCTGGTACGGCAGCCGGGAGCGGCTACGGCTGCTGATCTTCCCGGTGTACGGCCTGCTCACGGTGGCCGGCGCAGTCGCTGTCGGGCTGGCCGTGCAGTGGCTGCTGGGGAAGCTCGTCGACCGGGCGACCGCGTTGCGGGAATCGAGCGCGCCGGCAGCCGTGGCCGCCTCCGTCGTGGTGCTGAGTCTGACGATCCTTGCCGCCGTACCCGCCTCTTGGCGTCCGCTGCGCAACCACTTCAAGAGCCTCGCTCCGGTCGACGACTCCTACCGCGGCGCCTTCCGATGGCTCGCGGCCAACACGCCGCCGGGCAGGACGGTGGCCGTCGACCGGCGGCACTACCTGGCGTGGCTCTACGTCGACTATGGGGTGCCGGAGCTGTTCGGCGTGGAGCCGGTACCGGCCCACGAGGCCGACTACTACACCGGGCGATTGCGGGCCTGGGACTGGCTGGTCGACAAGAAGGGCGCCCAGCCGGGCGGTTGTGACGTACGCCGGTTCGCCGTGGAGTATCTCGTAGTCGGCGGAGGGCTCAAGCCCTTCGAGGGGAGCTACGACCCGCAGCGCGTCGCCGCCTCGAACCGGCTGGTTCTGGCGCATCAGGTGGGCACGCTCAAGGTCTACCGGGTCACCGACGCGGGCCGTGCCTGCCCGACGGCAGGTTGAGCGCTTTGTGATCTGGATCGCATCGGCTGCCGCCCGGGTGAGCGCGCGCCGCGCCCGGCCGGGGCAGGTGATCGATTTGCCTGGCAAAGTTGAGAGATGGCCGCCCTGATTCGATCCCGCCTGACCGACTGGACGACCCTCGTACCCCTGATCGCAATCGTCGTGCTCGCCGCCTGCTGGGGCCGCGAACTGCCCGCCGCGCTGATCGTCGTCGTCGCCGCGCTGCTGGCCGGCGCGGTGCTGGCGGCCGTGCACCACGCCGAGGTGGTGGCCCACAAGGTGGGCGAACCGTTCGGCTCGCTGGTGCTCGCCGTGGCGGTCACGGTGATCGAAGTCGGCCTGATCGTCACGCTGATGATCAGCGGCGGCGACAAGACGCAGGCGCTCGCCCGGGACACCGTATTCGCCGCCGTGATGATCACCTGCAACGGGATCCTCGGCCTGTCCCTGCTGCTCGGCGCGCTGCGCCGCCGGGTGGCCGTGTTCAACCCGGAGGGCACCGGCGGGGCACTGGCCACCGTGGCCACGCTCGCCACCCTCAGCCTGGTGGTGCCCGCCTTCACCACGAGTCGGCCGGGTCCGCAGTTCTCCCCCGCCCAGCTCGTCTTCGCGGCGGTGGCGTCGCTCGCCCTCTACGGGCTGTTCGTGATGGTGCAGACCGGCCGGCACCGCGACTACTTCCTGCCGGTAACCCACGAGGGCAGCATCATGGCCGAGGACGCCGACGGTGACGGGCATGCCGACCCGCCGTCGGCGCGTACCGCGCTGGTCAGCCTGGCCCTGCTCGTCATGGCCCTGTTCGCGGTGGTCGGCAACGCGAAGATCATCTCCCCGGCGATCGAGGCCGGCGTCTCGGCGGCGAACCTGCCGCAGGCGTTCGTCGGCGTGGTCATCGCCCTGCTGGTCCTGCTGCCGGAGACGCTCGCCGCCGCCCGCGCCGCCCGGCGGGACCGGGTGCAGATCAGTCTGAACCTGGCGCTCGGCTCGGCCATGGCGAGCATCGGCCTGACCATCCCGGCCATAGCGTTGGCGTCCATCTGGCTCGACGGCCCACTGCTGCTGGGGCTCGGCGGCACGCAGCTGACGCTGCTCGCGCTCACCGCGGTGACCGGGGTGCTCACCGTGGTGCCGGGCCGGGCGACCGTGCTCCAGGGCGGGGTGCACCTGCTCCTGCTCGCCGCCTTCGTGTTCCTCGCCGCCAGCCCGTAGTCGGTAGGCCGTGCGGGCACTGATTGAGCGACCTAAGTCCGCCGGGAGATGGCCCCCGGCTCGCCCGTGGCGGCGCTTGACCGGCTATTGAAGGCGCGAGCGTAGGCGGCCGGGAGACAGGTTCTCCCATGATCGTCTCCCAGATTTCTCCCACGGGCACCCTGGAGACGACTCAGGGCCGGTTTCCTGCGGAGGAAACCGGCCCTGAGCTGGGCTAACTCTGGTCGGGGTGGCCGGATTTGAACCGACGACCTCTTCGTCCCGAACGAAGCGCGCTACCAAACTGCGCCACACCCCGAGGCGTGCCGACAAATAGTAGCCCACCCGCTCCGATGGTCAAACTCGGTACCCCCACCCCTCGGGGGCGGGGTCAGCGTGGGATGAGGGTCAGCACGCTCGCCTCCGGCGGGCAGGCGAACCGGACCGGCGCGGTGGGGTGCGTACCCAGGCCGGCCGAGACGTGCAGCCAGGAGTCCGAGCCGGGCCAGCGGTGCAGCCCGCGGGCCATCGAGCGGGGCAGGCCGCAATTGGTCACCAGCGCGCCGTAGCCGGGTACGCAGACCTGGCCGCCGTGGGTGTGGCCGGCGAGCAGCAGCCCGAAGCCGTCCGCGGCCATCCGGTCCAGCACCGCGGGCTCCGGGGAGTGCGCCACGCCGACGGAGAGGGCGGCCCCGGGGCTGACCGGCCCGGCCACCGCGTCGTAGTCGTCCCGCTCGATGTGCGGGTCGTCGACGCCGACCAGCTCGATCTCCCGGCCGCCCGCCTTGAGCGTGGCCCGGACGTTGTTGAGGTCGGCCCAGCCGGCGCCGGTGAAGACGTCACGCAGCTCCTCGTACGGCAGCGGCACGCCCTCGGCGTACTCCCGGTCGGGGAGGAAGTACGTGAACGGGTTCTTCCAGACCGGCCCGGTGTAGTCGTTGGAGCCGAAGACGAAGGCGCCGGGCAGGTCGAGCAGTGGTTGCAGGGCCCGCAGCACGCCGGGCACCGCGTCCGGGTGGGCCATGTTGTCCCCGGT
>NZ_JAPDPH010000312.1 GCF_026013475.1 Micromonospora yasonensis
TGAGCCCGGTGACCCGCCCGCACAGCTCGGCGAGCATCCGGGCCGGGTCGGCGCCCTTGGCGAGCACGTGGCCGTGCCCGCGGTGGGTGCCGGTCACCAGGTCGTCGTCGCGCAGCGCGGCGCAGACCCCGGCGGCGATCCCCTCCTGCCCGAGGTACGGGTGGATGCCGCCGACGATCTCCCCGGCGCGGACCAGGTCGATGGCCCGCTCCTCGAAGCGGCGGATCAGCCGTACCGTGCGGTAGAGCCGGACCGGGTCGGTGTCGGTCACGCCGGCCGGCCCTCCTCGACGACGGCGAGGGCGCGGTCGCGCCAGATGACCGGGCAGATCTCGGGGTCCGCGTAGTCCGGCCGGCCCTCAGGGGTGCGGCGGACCAGCACGTCGTGGTTGTACGCGGCGAGCGTGCCGTCGGAGAGCGGGTACTCCCGCCAGGCGTTGCCGCCGTCCTGCAGGTGCAGTGAGATCGCCCGGCGCGGCCGGCCGCTGATGTTCGCGCCGCTGCCGTGGTAGATGCGGCAGTGGTGGAAGCTCATGTGCCCCTTGGGGATCACCATCGGGATCTTGCGGATCTCCGCGCCGTTGTGCGCGGCGTTCTCGGCGAGCATGACGTCGAGCTGGTCGCGGTCCCGGTCGGCGAAGTGCCGGACCACGGTGTCGTCGGCGCCGATCTCCCGCCAGCGGTGCGACCCGTCGACCATGGTGATGGTGCCCATCTCCTCGCCGCAGTCGTGGAAGGGGATGAAGGCGGTGAGCATGTTCTCGGAGGCCGACGACGCCCAGTAGTGCTTGTCGAAGTGCCAGGGCACGATGTTGGACGGCTCGCCGGAGATCGGCGGTTTCCAGATCAGGGTGGACTGGAAGACCCGGATCTCGTCGGCCCGGGCCAGCCGGGCGGCGACCGCCCCGATCAGCGGCTTGCGCAGGATCCGGCCGATGACGTCGTGCTCGTAGTGCACGTAGTCGTTGTGCCGCTGCACGTCGCCCTTGGACGGGTCCCAGTAGGCCAGTCGCGGGGGCCGCACCGGCAGCCGGCGGTCGCGTTCCCCGGCGTAGTAGCGGTCGGTCGCCGCGACGAGTTCGTCCACCTCGTCGTCGGTGAGCAGCTTCTTCGACAGGTACCAGCCGTGCTCGGCGTAGTGGCGCACGTCCGCGTCGGACGGGAGCAACGCCTGCTCCTCGGCGGTCAGTGTCGGATGTGTCGTGGTCATGCCCCCACCCCTCCTGCCGTACCGGCCGCGACGGCGGGGGTCGCCCCCGTCGCCGCCAGTTCGCGTTCCTTGGCCTCGTAGAGCGCCTTGATGTTGCCGCTGCCGAAGGTGCGGGCCCCGCGTCGCTCGATGAGTTCGAGGAAGAGGGTGCGGCGCACGTGCATCGACTCGGTGAAGATCTGCAGCAGCTGGCCGCCGTGGTCGGAGTCGACCAGGATGCTCAGGTCGCGGAGCCGGTCCAGCGGCGCGTCGACCCTGCCGACCCGCGCCTCCAGGTCGTCGTAGTAGGCGGCCGGGGTGCCGGCGAACCGGACCCCGCGGCCGGCGAGGGCGCCGACGGCGGTGACGATGTCGTCGGTGCGCAGGCCGAGGTGCTGCACGCCGGCGCCGGCGTGCCAGCGCAGGAAGTCCTCGATCTGCCCGGGCCGGGCGCTGGTGTCCGGCTCCAGCAGCACCAGGGTGACCCGCTCGGACGGGCTCTGCACCACCTTGGAGTTCATCGCCTGCCCGGCGACCTCGATGTGCTCCTCGAAGATCTCCGCGAAGCCGAAGACCTCCGTGTAGTGCTTCACCGTGTCGTCGAGCTGGCCGGGCGGCACGCAGACGGCCAGGTGGTCGATCTCGGCCAGCAGTTCGGCGCCGTCGGCGGCCGGCAGCGGCTCGATCGCCTCGGGCAGGAACACGCTCCGGTCGCCGCGCCGCTCGACGAGGCGGTGCCGCACGTCGCCGAAGCCGCCGACCTCGGCGACCACCACCTCGGCGTCCGCGTCGCCGTGGGTCCGCGGTGGGGTCACCCCGGTCGCACCCCGGGCCACCAGCTCCGCGTACGCCCCGGCGGCGTCGTCGACCTCGAGGGCGACCACCGCGATGCCGTCGCCGTGTCGTTGCACGTACGCCGACGCCGGGTGCGCCGCGGTCAGCCCGGAGGTGAGCAGCATCCGGATGTCGGCCTGGACCAGCAGCAGCGAACGCTGGTCGGCCAGCCCGGTCTCCGGGCCGCCCTGACCGCACAGCCGGAACCCGACCGCGCTGCCGAGGTAGAAGGCGGCCTGCCGGGCATCCCCCACGTACAGTTCGACGTGATCTATGCCATTGATTTGCATCTGTCCCTTCCCCATTTCCCCCCGTGCCTGTCGGCCGGGCACACCGCGCCCGGCATGGACCGTCGGATCACCTCCCCGATCCGCCGTCCGCCGCGGTCGCGGCGACCCGGCGCAGCAGCAGGCTGACGTTCTGGCCGCCGAAGCCGAACGAGTTGCTCAGCGCGTGCTCGGCCCGGCTGGCCCGGGGCGCGGCCCGGACGTGGTCCGCCTCGCACTCCGGGTCCGGATCGTCGAGGTGGTAGGTGGGCGGCAGCAGCCCCCGGCCGAGCGCCAGCGCGGTGGCCGCCGCCTCCAGCACCCCGGAGGCGCCGAGCAGGTGCCCGGTGAGCCCCTTGGTGGAGCTGACCGGCACCCCGCCCACGCCGAACACCTTCGCGAGGGCGGTGGTCTCGGCGATGTCGCCCAGCTTGGTGCCGGTGCCGTGCGCGTTGACGTAGCCGACCTGCGCCGGCTCCACTCCCGCGCCGGCCAGGGCGCGGCGCATGCAC
Source organism: Micromonospora yasonensis (assembly GCF_026013475.1). Taxonomy (GTDB): domain Bacteria; phylum Actinomycetota; class Actinomycetes; order Mycobacteriales; family Micromonosporaceae; genus Micromonospora; species Micromonospora yasonensis. Next base: position 2,801 of record NZ_JAPDPH010000312.1, read on the forward strand.
TCGGCCGCCCCGGCGCCGTCGGGCCGGGGCGCGGTCGGGTGGTACGCGTCGGTGTTCACCCCGTACCCGGCGACCTCGGCGTAGCCGGCGACGCCCCGGGCGGCGGCGTGCTCGGCGCGTTCCAGCACCAGCAGCGCCGCCCCCTCGGCGAGGACGAACCCGTTGCGCCGCTTGTCGAACGGGCGGCTGGCCTCGGCCGGGTCGTCCCAGCCGCGGGCGAGGGCCCGGGCGTTGCCGAAGGTGTCGGCGAAGGTCGGGAAGAGCGGCGCCTCGCTCGCCCCGCAGAGCACCACGTCGGCCTCGCCGGCCCGGATGAGGCGTACCGCGTCGGCGACGGCCTGGGCGCCGGACGCGCAGGCCGTGCCGACCGAGGAGCTGTAGCCCCGGATGCCGTGGGCGATGGCGATCCGGGCCGTCGGCATGTTCGGCAGGATCCCGGTGAGCAGGTACGGGCTGACCGCGGCGCGGCCCCGGGCGGCCCGGGCGAGCACCTGGTTCTCCAAGGTGGACATCCCGCCGACCCCGCCGACGATCACCCCGATCCGGGCCGGGTCGACGTCCCGGCCCACCGCGATGCCGGCGTCGGCGAGCGCCTCGGCGGCGGTGAGCAGGGCGAGCAGCACGATCCGGTCGAGGACCTTGGTCTCCGGGCCGGAGGCGACGCTGCGCGGGTCGATCTCCGGCAGCACCCCGGCGACCTCCAGGCTGTCCCGGGCCGGGTGCCCCTCGGGTGGGCGGCGCAGCCCGGACCGACCGGCGGTCAGCGCGGCGAAGGTCTCCTCGACGCCGCGCCCGGCGGGGGTGAACAGGCCCATGCCGCTGATGACGGCGGTCATGACGGGGTCTCGGTGAGGTAGCGCTCGCGCAGCGCCACCTTGCGGACCTTGCCGGTGACGGTGACCGGCATGTCGTCGGCGCGGACCGGCACCACCCGGCGCAGGGTGGCCCCGACGTCCGGCCCGAGCGCGGCCCGGACGCGCTCGGTGCGGTCCTCCTCCGGGTCGGCGCCGGCGGCCAGTTCGAGCAGCACATCGGTGACGACCGCTCCGGGTCGCGGCGTGGCGTCAGACACGCCGAGCCGGAGTGGTCGGTCGACGCGCTCGGCCCCGGCCGGGTCGATCGCCGGGGTGCCGCCCTCCTTGACGATGACCACCGTGCAGTCGGTGACGTCGGGGCAGGCGGCGAGGATCCGCTCCTCGGACAGGGCGGTGAAGAAGCGCCTCCCGTCGCCGACCTCGACCGAGTCGACGGCCCGGTCCAGGTGGTAGTAGCGGCCGTCGGCGTCGGCGTGGACCAGGTCGCCGGTGAGGTACCAGCCGCGCAGCCGGGACCGGTAGGTGGTGACCGAGTCGTTCCAGTAGCCGCGGAACAGCGACGGCGAGTCGATGCCCAGCCAGCCGACCTGGCCGGGCGGCACCTCGTCGCCCTGCTCGTCGAGGACCGCCACCCTGGCGAACCGGTACGGGCGGCCGACGCAGCGGCCGTACCGGTCGGTGTCGGTGGTGTGGGTGATGTGGAACATCGAGTGCCCCATCTCGCTGGAGCCGAGCCCGTCGATGAAGACCGAGCCGGGGACCCGCTTCACCCCCTCACGGGTCATCACGTCCCGCGACCCGACCGCGACGAGCCGGCGTACGTGCGGCTCGTGCGAGCAGTCGCCGGTGTTGAACCACAGCCGCACCGAGTCCAGGTCGTACGCGGACAGGTCGAAGCGGGCCAGTTCCGCCCAGGTGACGGAGAAGCCGAAGACGCCGTCCGGCCGCCACCGCTGGATGGCGTCGAGCACCCGTTCGCCGCTCTGCTCGGAGAGGAGGAACATCTCCGCCCGGTTGCCCAGCGCCTGGTTGACCATGAGCACCGTCGCGGTGTGCGGGGCGGGCAGCGCGTTGAGGATCCGGCTGGTGCCCTGCGCCTGCGGCATGGACAGCAGGTGCCGGGTCGCCGCGAAGAGGCTGGCGTGCGAGTGCAGCACGGCCTTCGGCACCCCGGTGGTGCCCGAGGTGTGGGTGATGACGATCGGGTCGTCGGGGTGGTGCCGGTGGTGGGCCGGGGCGGCGGCGGGATCGCCGGCGCCGGCCTCGGCGGGCTGGCCGAGCAGCGGTGCGCCGAGGTCGTGTCCGTGCAGCGCCTCGGCGCGCGCGGCGTCGGCGAGCACCCCGGTGGCGCGTAGCCGGCGGATGTACTCGGCGGCGATCTCCGGGCGCAGTTTGCCGTTCATCAGCGCCGGGATCGCGCCGAGCCGGGCCAGGGCCAGGAAGGACAGCACCATGTCGGCGGCGGCGCCGGCCCAGACCGCGACCGGGTCGCGGCGGCGTACCCCGCGCTCGTGCAGCCAGGCGGCCCGGGCGGCGACCAGGGCGTCGAGCTGGCCCAGGGTCAGTGGGTGTTCGGCCGGGTGGCCGTCGACCGCCGTGTCGAAGGTGAGCCCCGGCCCGTCCGGGTCGGCGCCGTGCGCCAGCACCCGGGCCAGCACGTTGCCCGCGCCCAGTTCGGTGTCGGCGGCCAGCGCGCCGCGAAGTCCCTTCGTCCTCATTGATCTGTTCCCTCCCCCAGCAGCACCGCGACCGCCTCGCTGGGCGTCCCGTCGGATGCCTGTTCGATCAGGACCAGCAACACCTGGTCGGCGTCGCCGTCGTACAGCAGCAGGTCCGCCTCGGCGGCGCCCTCGGCCCGCGGGTCCCTGGTCGGGCTCAGGCAGACCACCGGTCCGTCCAGTCCCCAGCGCGCCGCGACGTGCCCGGCGACGCTGTTCGGCACCGACTGGAAGAAAAAGAGCGGGCCGACCCGGCCCCCGGCGGCCACCGTGGCCCGCACGTGCGCGGCGCTGGCCCGGTCCCCGCCGGCGCTGACCAGCACCACCGCGGTCCGGTTGCCCGCCGGCAGCGGCCCCGTCCCGTGGTGCCGGGCGAGGCACCGGTCGGCCACCGCCACCACCACCGGCGCGAAGTCCGAGTGCACGAACCCCGGCAACGCGGGCGGCGGCCCGTCCCCCACCTCCGGCCACCGCGCCTCCGCCAACACCCGCTCCGCCCGCTCCGCCCGCTCCGCCCGCTCCGCCCGCTCCGCCCGCTCCGGCGATCTTGCAAGTTGGGCTGGCGTTTCGCGGCGTTCGCGCCGTTCGCCGGCACCCGAAGTGCAAGATCGCGGAGTCGGGGTGGGGTCGGGGGCGGTCATGGGGCACCGACCAGGAGGGCGGTGTTGGCGCCGCCGAAGGCGGCGTTGAGGGTCAGCGCGTGGGGGGTGGTGGCGGGGCGGGGGGCGTCGGTGATGACGTCCAGCGGGCAGGACTCGTCGGGGCCGAGGAAGCCGGCGTTGACCGGGAGCATTCCGTGCCGCAGGGCGAGCACGGTGACCACCAGTTCGAGCAGCCCGGACGCCTCCAGGGCGTGCCCGTGCACCGACTTGGTGGAGCTGACCGGGATCCGGCCGGCGAGGTCGCCGAGGGCCAGCCGCAGCGCCGCCGCCTCCGAGGCGTCGCTGGACGGGGTGCCGGTGGCGTTGGCGTTGACGTAGCCGACCGCCGCGCCGGGCAGCCCGGCCCGGCGCAGCGCCGCCGCCACCGCCCGGGCCAGCCCGCGCCCCCGCGGGTCGGGCTGGCAGGGGTGGTACGCGTCCCCGGCCCGTCCCCAGCCGGCCACGGTCGCCACCGGCGTCGCGCCCCGCCGCCGGGCCGCCCCGGCGGACTCCAGGACCACGGTGGCGATCCCGTCGCCGAGCAGCAGCCCCTGCCGTCCGGCGCTGAACGGGCGGACCGCCCCGTCGGCGGCGAACGCCCGGCCGGCGTCGAAGAGCGCGTACTGGTCGGGTTCGACCAGGTAACCGGCGGCCACCACGACCCGGTCCAGGTCGCCCCGGCCGATCAGGGTGGCCGCGTCGGCGACCGCGGTGCTCGCCGACACGCACGCGGTGGTGTAGACCCGGGTACGGCCGCCGAGGCCGCAGCGGCGGGCCAGGTGGCCGGCGAGCGCCGGCACCTCC
>NZ_JAPDPH010000313.1 GCF_026013475.1 Micromonospora yasonensis
GCGCCGCGGCGACCGCCGCCCGGTCGGCCCGGCCCGCCGGGCGCAGGACCCCCCGCCGGGCCAGCCGCCCCGAGGCCACCACCTCGCCCACGGTGGCCGGTACGCCGCCGCCCGCGCCGAGCCGCTGCGGGACGTACCCGATGCGGTGCCACTGCCGGAAGCGGCGCTGCGGGGTGCCGAAGAGGGTGACCGACCCGGCGCGCAGCTGGACCAGGCCCAGCACGGCGCGGATCAGGGTGGACTTGCCGGAGCCGTTGGCGCCGAGCACGGCGACCACCTCGCCGGCGGTGACGGTGAGCGAGACGTCCCGCAGCACCGGCCGGGCGTCGTAGCCGACGGCGGCGTGCGTGACCTGGATCAGTGGGGTCATGAGCAGTCCAAGGCGGTCCGCAGGGTCTGGAGGTTGGTACGCATCGCGGAGAGGTAGTCGCCGTCGGCCGGCGGGCCCTCGATCGGGTCGAGCACGGCGGTCCGCGCCCCGACTTCGCGGGCCACGGTCTCGGCGACCTTCGGGCTGACCAGCGTCTCGAAGAAGATCGTGGTGGCCCCGTGCTCCCGGGCCTCCTCCGTCACCTCGGCGAGGCGCTGCGGGGAGGGCTCGCCCTCCGGGCTGAGCCCGGTGACGCCGACCTGTTCGAGCCGGTAGCGGGCGGCGAGGTAACCGAAGGCGGTGTGGCTGGTCACGATCTCCCGCCGCTGGCAGGTCGCCAGCCCCTGGGTGTAGTCGGCGTCCAGCCGGTCCAGGTCGGCGCGGAGTGCCTGCGCCCGGGCGGTGAAGTCGGCGGCCCGGTTCGGGTCGGCCCGGCCGAGCCGCTCGGCGAGCCGGTCGCCGATGGTGGCCAGCCGGGTCGGGTCGAGCCAGACGTGCGGGTCCTTGCCACCGCTCTCCGCGTGGTCCGACTCCCCCTCGTGCTGGTGCCCGCCCTCGGCGGCGTCGCGCAGCGGCTGCACGCCGGCGACGTCGAAGGCCCGGTCGCCGCCGTTCTGCGCGACCGCCTCGTCGACCGCTGGCTGGAAGCCGGCGAGGTAGACGATCAGCTCCGCGTCGCTGACCTGGCCGACCTGGCGCGGGTGGAGCTCCAGGTCGTGCGGCTCCGCGCCGGGCTTGACCAGGTTGGTGACCGTGACGGCGTCCCCGCCGACCCGCTCGGCGAGGAACTGGAGCGGGTAGAACGCGGCCACCACTTCGACCCGGTCCGGGTTGCTCCCGCTGCCGTCGTCAGTCGCGCAGGCAGCGGCGCCGGCGAGGGTGAGCAGGGCGGTGGTGGCTGCGGCGAGGGCGCGTACGGCGAAGCGGACGGTCATGCCGTCAACTGTCCGCGATAACGAAATTGATTGTCAAAAACGCATGATTGCATGTCAGGGCCGGCCGGGCCCGGATCAGAGCAGTTTGGCCAGCGCGACCGCGATCAGCAGGGTGAGCAGCACCAACCGCAGCACCCGGGTGGCCGGTCGCTGCACCGGCCAGGTGATGGTCATCAACCACACCAGCCCCGCGGCCAGCAGCAGCAACAGCACGCCGCCCAGCGGGCCGGGGGCGAAGATCGCCATCAGCACCAGGACCAGCGTCGCCAGGAAAACCGTCGTGGGGTTGAGCCGGGCCAGCCGGGCCAGCAGGGGGCTCTGCGTAGGCTGCATGCCACAGACTCTACGAGGAGGACGCCGGTGCTGGTCACCAACCGGTTCGTGGTGGACACCGAGGTGGCGCCCGAATTCACCGAACGGGCGCACGCCGCGCTGGCCGCGCTCGCCGCCCGCCCCGGCTACCGGCGCGGCGAGCTGATGCGGGCGCTGGACGACCCCACGCACTGGTGCCTGCTCACCGAGTGGGAGTCGGTCGGGGCGTACCGGCGGGCGCTGGGCGGGTTCGACGTCAAGGTCACCGCGGTGCCGCTGCTGGCCCAGTCGGTCGACGAGCCGTCCGCGTACGAGACCCTCGCCAGCGCCGCGCCCGAGGGCGAGGTGGTCGTCGTCGCCAGCGATCGGGCCGCAGGTCCTTACCGCTGAGGCCGGGGGCACTACCCTCTGGCGTATGACCGCTCCCGGGGCCGTCCCACCCCCACCACCCGAGCCGTCCGGTGTCCCGCCGGTACCGGGCCCGCCGGCCGCGCCGTCCGGCGTCCCGCCGGTGCCTGGGGCACCCTCCGTGCTGTCCGGCGATCCGCCCGGGACGCCGGCGGAGCCGGGCGTCTCCGCGCCGCCCGCCGGCCCCGGGGTCGCCCCGCCGTTCGCCGCCCCGCCCACCGAGGGCGGCCGCTCCCGGCTCTGGCTCGGCCTCGGCGTCGGCGCGCTCGCCGTGCTGATCTGCTGCGGCGGGGGCGGCGCGGCCGTCGTCGGGCTGGCGGTGAGCAACGTCCAGGCCGTCGAGGAACAGGGCCGGACGGTCACCGACAACTACTACCAGGCCCTCGTCGAGAAGGACTGGTCCAAGGCGTACGACCAGCTCTGCAACGACGCCCGGCGGCGCGAGTCCCGGCCGGAGTTCGAGCAGCGGGTGGCCACCGAGCCGCAGATCTCCGGCTTCCGGGTGGGCAAGGTCGACACCCAGACGCTGACCGTACCGGTGAACGTGACGCTGGCCGGCGGCAAGCAGGAGGCCCAGACGGTGACGCTGGCGCCGGACCAGCAGACGGGCGCCATGGAGGTCTGCGGGGTGAGCTGACCGGCGCCCCGGTATTCTGCTGGGCTCGGGACCCCGGTCGCCGTACCGTTGTCCCGAACCGTCCGGTTCCATTCACCGCGCCCCCGCCGACCGCCAGCCGGCGTAGGAGGAAACATGCCAGCCGACCGTATCGACGCCGTCGTCAGCCTCGCCAAGCGCCGAGGCTTCGTCTTCCCCTCCAGCGAGATCTACGGGGGCACCCGGTCGGCGTGGGACTACGGTCCGCTCGGCGTGGAGCTCAAGGAGAACGTCCGCCGGCAGTGGTGGAAGACCATGGTCCAGCAGCGCGACGACGTGGTCGGTCTGGACTCCGCGGTCATCCTGGCCCGCCAGGTCTGGGCGGCCAGCGGCCACCTCGCCGAGTTCGTCGACCCGCTGACCGAGTGCCAGTCCTGCCACAAGCGGTTCCGCGCCGACCACCTGGAGGAGGCGTTCGAGGCCCGGCACGGCCGGCCGCCGACCTCGCTGTCCGAGATCAACTGCCCGAACTGCGGCAACAAGGGCACCTTCACCGAGCCGAAGATGTTCAACGGCCTGATGAAGACCTACCTCGGCCCGGTGGAGAGCGACGAGGGCCTGCACTACCTGCGCCCGGAGACCGCCCAGGGCATCTTCGTCAACTACAAGAACGTGGAGACGGTCGCCCGCAAGAAGCCGCCGTTCGGCATCGCGCAGACCGGCAAGTCGTTCCGCAACGAGATCACCCCGGGCAACTTCATCTTCCGTACCCGCGAGTTCGAGCAGATGGAGATGGAGTTCTTCGTCGAGCCCGGCACCGACGAGGAGTGGCACGAGTACTGGCTCCAGGAGCGCTGGAACTGGTACCTCGACCTCGGCCTCTCCGCGGACAACCTGCGCTTCTACGAGCACCCCAAGGAGAAGCTCTCCCACTACTCGAAGCGCACCGTCGACATCGAGTACCGGTTCCAGTTCGGCGGCACCGAGTTCGCCGAACTGGAGGGCATCGCCAACCGCACCGACTTCGACCTGTCCACGCACAGCAAGCACTCCGGCGTCGACCTGTCGTACTTCGACCAGACCAAGGGCGAGCGCTGGGTCCCGTACGTGATCGAGCCGGCCGCCGGCCTGACCCGCGCGGTGCTGGCCTTCCTGCTCGAGGCGTACGACGAGGACGAGGCGCCGAACACCAAGGGCGGGGTCGACAAGCGCACGGTCATGCGGTTCGACCCGCGGCTGGCCCCGGTCAAGGCGGCGGTGCTGCCGCTGTCCCGCAACGAGGCGCTCTCACCCAAGGCCAAGCAGCTCGCCGCGGACCTGCGCAAGCGCTGGGTGGTCGAGTTCGACGACTCGCAGGCGATCGGCCGCCGCTACCGTCGCCAGGACGAGATCGGCACCCCGTTCTGCGTCACCGTCGACTTCGACACCCTGGACGACAACGCGGTGACCGTGCGGAACCGGGACACCATGGCCCAGGAGCGGATCTCCCTGGACCAGGTCGAGCGCTACCTGATCGAGCGCCTCCCCGGCTGCTGAGGTGTAAGGAGGGGCCCCTTCTTAACGTTTTCGGTAGAGAAGGGGCCCCCTTTTAACACCCTCAGGTCGGGTCGTCGTGGATTCGGACGGGCACCACGACGCCGCGCCGGGAGGTGTACGCGTCCTCCACTGTCCGTCGGACTCGTACCGGTTCACGCCGGATCTGGGCCGGCGTGAAGTGCAGGATCAACACGCCGAGCCGGCTCAGTTCGTTGTGCCGGTCGAGCGTGCGGGCCCAGTCGCCCGGGCGGAAGTGGTACTCCTGCGAGTCCACCTCCAGCGCCACCGCTGCCTCGGGCAGGTAACCGTCCGGCGTCGGCAGGGTCCGTCCGTCTGCTGCCAACAGGCGCGGGTTCCAGCGGATCGCGGGCAGCAGCGGACTGCCGGACAGGCACTCCCGCAGCTCTGCCTCCGGAGCGGAGCGGGTGCCCGAGACGACCTCCGAGAACGCCTTCCTGATCAGCGCGGTGCGACTCCGTCGTGCCCGGCGGACCTCCTCGTCAAGGGCGGCGAGATCCGTGAACCCCCGCTGGACGGCTTCGGCGACGACGGCGCGGACCGGGCGCAGCTGCCGCAGGTCGCGCGCGGCATCGACCACGGCCCGGGCCGGAGAACAGACGGGATACCACGCCGTCTGCCGGGCCTTGGTGTCGAGCGCCAGGGCCCGAGCGATCACCGCGTGACCGGAGGACTTCCGCCGGGCGTGGTGCGGCACGATGAGCTGAACCGCGGGGGAGCGGGGGCTGTAGCGGAAGCCGTACCAGGCCAACGCGGCCAGGCCGGTCAGCTGGGCGTCGGGGCCGGCGTACAGGGCTGCCGAGATTCGGCGTTGCTCGTCGGTCAGTTCGCCGGTGAACAGGCCGTATGTCGCCGGCAACACGCGCTGCCAGCGCCCGCGACGGGTTTGCCGGTAGAGGTACATGTCGTCGAAGCCCGCGGCGAGCAACTGAGCGCGGGTCACCATCTGCTGCTGGCGGTCGGCGATCTCGTCCAGCTCGAACGTGTGGTCAACCATCCCCGCAGAGTGGCCGCCCCCGGGATTCGTCGCCCGCGCCTGTGCACAACCCCCACCCCCTGTGCACAACCCCTACGCATGCTCCCCGATGTGATATCGGCCCTGTTAACAGGGGGCCCCTGCTATGCAAAAGGCGTTAAGCGGGGGCCCCTCCTTACACTTGTCCGGTGACTGTGCCCCCGTTGCGCCCGCTGACCCTCGGCCCCCATCAGGTGTGGCCGCCGGTCGTGCTCGCGCCGATGGCCGGGATCACCAACGTCGGCTTCCGACGGCTCTGCCGCGAGCAGGGCGGCGGCATCTACGTCTGCGAGATGATCACCACCCGGGCGCTGGTCGAGCGGAACCCCAAGACGCTGCGCATGATCGCCTTCGGGGCGGAGGAGCAGCCGCGCAGTCTCCAGCTCTACGGCACCGACCCGGAGATCACCGCCGCCGCGGTGCGGATCGTGGTCGAGCGGAACCTCGCCGACCACATCGACCTGAACTTCGGCTGCCCGGTTCCGAAGGTCACCCGGCGCGGCGGCGGGTCGGCCCTGCCGTGGCGGCGCCGGCTCTTCGCCCGGCTGGTCAAGGCCGCCGTGGACGCCGCGTCACCCGCCGGGGTGCCGGTCACCGTGAAGATGCGCAAGGGCATCGACGACGACCACCTGACGTACGTCGAGGCCGGGCTCGCCGCCCAGGACGCCGGGGTGGCGGCGGTCGCCCTGCATGGGCGTACGGCCGCGCAGCGCTACTCGGGCACCGCCGACTGGGACGCCATCGCCACTCTCAAGCAGGCACTGGACGTGCCGGTGCTCGGCAACGGCGACATCTGGGAGGCCGACGACGCGCTCCGGATGGTGGCCCACACCGGCGTCGACGGCGTGGTCATCGGGCGGGGCTGCCTGGGCCGGCCGTGGCTCTTCGCCGATCTGGAGGCCGCCTTCAACGGCCGGACCGAGCGGCGGCTGCCCAGCCTGGGCGAGGTGGCGGCGACCATGCGCCGGCACGCCGAACTGCTGGTCGACCAGTTCGTGGCCGGCGCCCGCAATCCGGCCCGGGGCGAGCGGGACGGCTGCACCGACTTCCGCAAGCATGTGGCCTGGTACCTCAAGGGCTTCCCGATCGGCAGCGAGCTGCGCCGCTCGCTGGCGATGATCGACAGCCTGGCCCAGCTCGACGACCTGCTCGGCAAGCTCGACCCGGCCGTGCCGTTCCCGGTCGAGACCCTGGGCCAGCCGCGCGGCCGGACCAACTCCCCGGGCAAGGTCTTCCTCCCCGACGGGTGGCTGGCCAGCCGCGACGACGACACCCCGCCGGACGGCGCCGAGCTGGACGACTCCGGCGGCTGACCCGGAAGACGACGAAGGGCCGGCCCCTTGGTGGGGCCGGCCCTTGTCGGTGGA
>NZ_JAPDPH010000314.1 GCF_026013475.1 Micromonospora yasonensis
CCGCCCCCGACCACCAGCCCGCCGCCGAGCGGCAACCTGGCCGCCGGGCGGCCGGTGACCGAAACCAGCCACGCCGATGTGTACGTGGCGACCAACGCGGTCGACGGCAACGCCGGCACCTACTGGGAGAGCGCCAACAACGCCTTCCCGCAGTCGTTGACCGTCGACCTCGGCGCGGCGTACCCGGTGTCCCGGATCGTGCTGAAGCTGCCACCGTCGGCGGCCTGGCAGACCCGCACCCAGACCCTGTCCGTGCTCGGCTCCACCGACGGCTCGGCCTGGACCACCGTCAAGGCGTCGGCCGGCTACACCTTCGATCCCGCCACCGGCAACACCGCCACCGTCACCTTCCCGGCCACCAACCAGCGGCACCTGCGGCTGACCGTCACCGGCAACACCGGCTGGCCCGCCGGCCAGCTCAGTGAGTTCGAGGCGTACGCGAGCTGACGCCGCCGGGGTCCCCGCGACGCGGCGGGGACCCCGATCACCCCCACCACACCCACCTCTCCATATCCCCGGAAGAAGGTGTCCCTCCACCATGTCCAGATTCCGTTCCCGGCTGGTCGCGGTGCTCGCCACCATCGGGCTCGCGATCGTCGCGCCGCCTCCCGCCCCGGCCGCCGCGGCCGGCGGCCCCAACCTCGCCCTCGGCCGGGCCGCCTCGGCCAGCAGCGCCAACGGCCCCTACACCGCCGGCAACCTCACCGACGGCAACGCCGGCAGCTACTGGGAGAGCGCCAACAACGCCTTCCCGCAGTGGGCCCAGGTCGACCTGGGCGCCGCCCAGCCGGTCGACCAGGTCGTGCTGAAGCTCCCCCCGACCTGGGAGTCGCGCACCCAGACCCTGTCCGTGCAGGCCAGCACCGACGGCAGCGGCTTCACCACCGTGGTCGGCTCCGCCGGGCGGACCTTCAGCCCGGCGGGCGGCAACACCGTCACCCTGGCCTTCCCGGCCACCACCCGGTACGTCCGCGTCGCGATCACCGCCAACACCGGCTGGCCCGCCGCCCAACTCGCCGAGCTGGAGGTCTACGGCGTCGGCGGCTCGACCACCAACCTCGCCCTCGGCCGGACCATGGCCGAGAGCAGCCACGCCGACGTCTACGGCGCCGGCAACGCCAACGACGGCAACCCGGCCAGCTACTGGGAGAGCGCCAACAACGCCTTCCCGCAGTGGATCCGCGCCGACCTCGCCGGCACCGTCGGCGTGAACAAGCTGGTGCTCAAGCTCCCGGCCGGGTGGGAGACCCGCACCCAGACGCTCACCGTCCAGGCCAGCACCGACGGCGCCACGTACAGCACCCTGGTCGCCGCCGCCGGCTACACGTTCAACCCGGGCAGCGGCAACGCGGTCACGATCAGCTTCGCCACCGCCACCACCCGGTACGTCCGGCTGCTGTTCACCGCCAACACCGGCTGGCCCGCCGGGCAACTCGCCGAACTGGAGATCTACGGGCCGGCCACCGGCGACACCCAGCCGCCGACCGCCCCCGGCAACCTGGCCTTCACCGAGCCGGCCCCGGATCAGGTCCGGCTCACTTGGACCGCGGCCACCGACAACGTCGGCGTCACCGGTTACGACATCTACGCCAACGGGACGCTGCGCACCAGCGTCGGGTCCGCCACCCTGTCGTACACCGACACCCAGCCGGCCGGCGCCACCGTCTCCTACTACGTGCGGGCGCACGACGCCGCCGGCAACCAGTCCGCCGACAGCAACACCGTCACCCGTACCGGGAACACCGGGGACACCACCGCGCCGACCGCGCCGGGCAACCTCGCATACACCCAGCCGGCGTCCGGGCAGATCCGGCTGACCTGGACCGCCTCGACCGACAACGTCGGCGTCACCGGCTACGACGTGTACGCCGACAACGCGCTGCGCGCCAGCGTCAACGGCTCGACCCTGTCGTACACCGACACCCAGCCGGACACCGCCACCGTCTCCTACTACGTCCGGGCCCGGGACGCGGCCGGGAACGTCTCGGCGACCTCCAACACGGTGACCCGTACCGGCAGCACCCCGGGCGGCAGCAACCTGGCCGTCGGCAAGCCGATCACCGCCTCCTCGGTGGTGCACGTCTTCACCGCGACCAACGCCAACGACGACGACGTCACGACCTACTGGGAGGGGGCGCCGGGGGCGTACCCGAGCACGCTGACCGTGGCGCTCGGCGCGAACGCCAGCGTCAGCGCGGTCGTGGTGAAGCTGAACCCGGACCCGATCTGGGGACCGCGTACCCAGACCTTCCAGGTGCTCGGCCGGGAGCAGTCCGCGTCGGGCTTCACCACCCTGGTCAACTCGGCGACCTACTCGTTCAGCCCGAGCAGCAGCAACACGGTCACCATTCCGGTCACCGCCACCGCCGCCGACGTACGGCTCCAGTTCACCGCCAACTCCGGCTCGTCCAACGGTCAGGTCGCCGAGCTCCAGGTGATCGGCACCCCCGCGCCGAATCCGGACCTGACCGTCACCGGCCTGTCGTCCGCGCCGTCCGCGCCGGTGGAGACCGACCCGGTCACCCTCTCCGCCACCGTCCGCAACGCCGGCACCGCCGCGTCCGCCGCCACCGCGGTCACCTTCTACCTGGGCACCGCCAAGGTCGGCACCGCCGCCGTCGCCGCCCTGGCCGCCGGGGCCTCGGCGACCGTCGCCGTCGACATCGGCGTCCGCGACGCCGGCAGCTACGAGGTCACCGCCACCGTCGACGAGGCCGGCACGGTCATTGAGCAGAACGAGTCGAACAACAGCCGGACCGGCTCGCTGACGGTCAGCCCGGTGGCCAGCTCCGACCTGGTGGCCGGCGCGGTCACCTGGTCACCGGGCACACCGAGCGCCGGCGCCACGGTCGGCTTCTCGGTGTCGATCCGCAACCAGGGCACCGTCGCCTCGGCCGGCGGGGCGCACGGCATCACCCTCACCCTGCTCGGTGACACCGGCTCGGTGGTGCGCACCCTGACCGGCTCCTACAGCGGCACCATCGCGGCCGGGGCGACCAGCCCGGCGGTCAACCTGGGCAGCTGGACCGCGGCCAACGGGAAGTACACCGTGCGGGTCGCGCTCGCCGTCGACGCCAACGAGCTGCCGGTCAAGCAGCAGAACAACACCAGCGACCGGGCGCTGTTCGTCGGCCGGGGCGCGAACCTGCCGTACGACATGTACGAGGCCGAGGACGGGCGGATCGGCGGCGGGGCGCAGGTGATCGGGCCGAACCGGACCATCGGCGACCTGGCGGGCGAGGCGTCCGGCCGCCGGGCGGTCACCCTCAACACCACCGGCGCGTACGTCGAGTGGACCACCCGGGCGGCGACCAACACCCTGGTCACCCGCTTCTCCATTCCGGATTCGGCGGCCGGCGGCGGGATCGACGCGACGGTGAACATCTACGTCAACGGGGTGCTGCACAAGCCGATCAACCTGACCTCGAAGCACATCTGGCTCTACGGCGCGGAGGCGAGCCCGAGCGACTCACCGGGCGCCGGCGCCCCCCGCCACCTGTACGACGAGGCCAACGTGATGCTCGACTCGACCGTCCCGGCGGGCGCCACCATCCGGCTGCAGAAGGACCCGGCCAACACCACCACGTACGCCATCGACTTCGTGAACACCGAGCTGGTGGCGCCGCGGCCCAACCCGGACCCGGCCCGCTACACCGTGCCGAACGGCTTCAGCCACGCCGACGTGCAGAACGCCCTCGACGCGGTCCGGATGGACGCCACCGGCACCCTGGTCGGTGTCTACCTGCCGCCCGGCACCTACGACACGGCCCAGAAGTTCCAGGTCTACGGCAAGCCGGTGAAGGTGGTCGGCGCGGGCATGTGGTACACCCGCTTCCAGACGCCCACCAACCAGCAGAACACTGACGCCGGCTTCCGGGTGGAGTCCTCGGCGAGCGGCTCGACCTTCGCGCACCTGGCGTTCTTCGGCAACTACACCAACCGCATCGACGGGCCGGGCAAGGTCTGGGGCGAACTGAAGGACGTGGACAACCTGACCCTGGACAGCGTCTGGGTCGAGCACACGGTCTGCGCGTACTGGGGGGTGAGCGTCAGCGGGCTGACCATCCGGGACAGCCGGTTCCGGGACACCTTCGCCGACGCGGTGAACATGACCAACGGCAGCACCGGCAACCTGGTCACCAACTCAGAGGGGCGGTCCACCGGCGACGACGCGTTCGCCCTGTTCTCGGCCACCGACCAGGGCGGGTCGACCGGCAACCACGGCAACGTCCTCGAGAACCTGACCGCCACGCTCACCTGGCGGGCCGCGGGCGTGGCCGTGTACGGCGGCTACGACAACACCTTCCGCAACCTGTACATCGCCGACCAGCTGACGTACTCGGGCGTCACCATCAGCTCGCTGGACTTCGGTTACCCGTTCATCGGGTTCGGCGCCAGCCCGCCCACCCAGTTCCAGAACGTCTCGCTGGTCCGCTCCGGCGGCCACTTCTGGGGCCAGCAGACGTTCCCGGCGATCTGGCTCTTCTCCGCCTCGAAGGAGTTCCGGGGCATCCGGATCTCCGACGTGGACATCGTCGACCCGACGTACTCCGGGATCATGTTCCAGACGAAGTACACCGGAGGCCAGCCGGAGAACCCGATCACCGACACGGTCCTCAGCAACGTGTCCATCTCGGGGGCGAAACGCAGTGGTGACGCCTTCGACGCCAAGTCCGGGTTCGGCATCTGGGTCAACGAACTGCCCGAGCCCGGGCAGGGCCCGGCGGTCGGCTCCGCCACCTTCACCAGCCTCCGGCTGACCGACAACTACCAGGACATCCGGAACACCACCAGCACGTTCACCATCACCCGCAACTGACCCCGCGAACCGGCGCCGCCGGGTGGACGCAGGTCCGCCCGGCGGCGCTCCTACAGCCCCGCGCAGGGGCTGCCGTCGACCGTGCAACCCTTCGGCGCCTGGCTGCGCGGGTCCGGATCCCGTACGTCGAAGCGGATGGTCGCCGTCGCGCCGGGCGGGACCGCCGGCCCGGTGAACGTGACCACCTCCCCGTCCTGGGTCGCCGTCGCCCCGTTGACGTTGCCGACCGTCGCCCCGGAGGCGACCGTGACGACCACCGTCCAGGTCTGCTTCGCCGTGCCGCCGGGGTTGCTGACCACGACCTCGCCCCGGTAGCCGAAGACCCGGTCGGCGACCGTCCGGTAGGTGGCGGCCAGCGCCACCGGTGACGCGCTGGCGGCGCGCGTGCGGCTGGGGGTCGCCGACGGGCTCGGGGCGGCGGTGGCGCTGCTGCGGTTGGCGGACCGCGGTGAACGCGACGGGCCGGCTGCGGGCGTACCACCGTGGGTGCTGCTCGGCATCACCAGCGGGGTCGCCTCCGGCACCGGGGCCGGTGCCGGTGGCTCCGGACGGGTCACCCACACCGCCAGCCCGCCGGCCAGGGCGAGGCACCCCAGACCGCTGATCAGCACGGCCCGCCGGCGGCCGGCCTTGGCCCGCGTCCGCACCAGCGGCAGCTCGGCGGTCAGCCCGCCGTCGGCGCGGCGCAGGTCGACCTGCTGGAACGCCAGCCAGTCGAGGATCGCCGGCAGCCGCACGGTGACGGCCTGCTGATGGTGTTCCGCCCGTGCGTCGGCGTCCCACTCGCCGTGCTCCAGCGATTCGCCGACGGTCAGCCGGCAGCCGTGGCCGGTCGGGACGAGCGTGGCGGTCAGCAGGGTCCGCCGCCCGCCCTCCTGGCAGCGCAGCACCAGCAGCTCCGGCACTCGCAGCTGCGCCACCTCCGCCTCGACGTCGGCGTCGAACCCGGGCAGCCCGGCGGTACGCAGCAGCAGCCGGTCCGGCGCGTCCGGTGCCGGTGTGGCCTCGGCGAACCACTTGGCGACCAGGCCCCGATCGGTCAGCGCCTGCCATACCCGGTCCGCGGGATGGAACAGCTCGACCTCGGTGTCGATCTCGATCACGCGGAGACTCTACGGTGCGCCGCGTCACCCCGTGCTGGACGGTCGACCCGTCCGGCGCTCACTCGGTCGGCTGCAGCGCCGCGACCAGCAGCAGGAGCGTGGTGATGGCGATCTCGGGGACGAACTGGTACAGCTTGCGGCGCTCCAGCGGCCGCCCCTTGGTGGCGTGCGCGTACAGCGCCAGGTGCACGGCGCGGATCACCACGTAGCTGATCGTGACCAGGACCGGCCCGGCGACCCCTCGCGTAGGCCGCCGAAGGTCTGCGGCAGGGCCAGGGCGAAGGTGAACAGCGCGATCATGCCGATCACCATCAGCACCGGGACGAAGCCCTCGCCGAGCCGTATCCGGCTGGCCACCACGCTGTGCACGATCCAGCACCACCAGAGCACGGCGAGCACCAGCATCGCGTGCAGCAGCTGCCGTCCGCTCACGTTCGCCGCGGTGGCCCGGGTGATGATGAAGAACGACACGACGAAGACCAGATCGAAGAAGACCTCGAACTTGTCCACCCG
>NZ_JAPDPH010000315.1 GCF_026013475.1 Micromonospora yasonensis
GAAACATGACCGCTGGCCGGCACCCCGTGAACAGGGGTGCCGGCCAGCGGCGTCTCTGTCGAGTGCTGAGAACAGGGGGTGACAGCGGTCACGGACACCGGCGGAAGAACGGCCGGCCCCGTACCGTTGTGCAGAGCGTCGGTGTGTCCAGTGTCCCCGGGCCTCACCCAATTTGCCTTCGCGGAATACCGTCCGGCTGGAGCCGCGTCGTGCCACTCGCCGAGAGGCGACCTGCACACCGACGCCCAGCGCCGCCCGGCTCCCACAAGGGGCCGGGCGGCGCTGTTTCTGCGCGTACCCCCGGCTCAGGCCGGTCCGGCGGGGGCGAGCACCGCGGCCACGGCCGCGGCGAACCGGCCGCGCCGGGTGGCCGCCGCGACGGCGACCGCGTCCGCCATCGTGTCCACGTCGGTGAGCAGCGGCAGGCTGACCACCCGCAGCCCGGTGTCCCCGCGCGACAGCGGCACCCCGCGCAGCGCCTCCGCCTGCCGCGGGTCGCGTAGCCCCAGCGCCCACCAGCCACCGTCGGTGGCCGGGCCGAGCAGGGCGGCCGCGGTGCCGGCCAGCCGGCGGACGGCCCGGTCCAGCACCGGCCAGCGCAACTGCGGGGTGTCCATGCCGATCTGCAACACCGGGCAGCCGGGAAAGCGGGCGGCCACGTCGGCGTGCGCCCCGATCAGCCGCTCGGTGAACGTGCCACCGTGCTGGTCGAGCAGGTGCCAGCCGCGTACGGCGCGGGCGAGTTCGGCACGGCGCACCGCCCGGCCGAGGTCGCCGCCGAGGGCGATGGCCGGGGTCACGCCGGGGGTGGCGGTGACCGCGTCGAGGGTGTCGAGCAGCGCGGCGGCGGCGAGGTCGGCGGCCTCGTCCGGGGTGGCGGGCGGGCAGAGCCGGGTCTTGACCAGGCCGGTCACCGGGGCCTTCGCCACTACCAGCAGCACCGGGGTCATCCGCGGGTCCCTGGCATGGGCGGCTCATTGCCAGCCGCTGACGGTTCAAACGTTGATCTGATCCGCCGCTCGAGTCGCGGGCGCCCGGCGGCTGGCCTAATGTTCAGAAGGTCAGCTTCCGTCAGCGGGGGAGGGGGTGTTCCGGGATGGGGCTGAAGACCTTCATCGCGGGGTGGCCGGTCTACCGGCAGCTCACCGGCACCGATCCGCTCGGCCGGGGCGCCGCGGCCCAGTCGGCCCGCTCGGCGGCCCTGACCGCGCGTACCGAGACCGCTGACAGCATGGCCCGCTCGGTCTGCCCGTACTGTGCGGTGGGCTGTGGGCAGCGGGTGTTCGTCAAGGACGGTCAGGTCACCCAGATCGAGGGCGACCCGGACAGCCCGATCTCCCGCGGTCGGCTCTGCCCGAAGGGCTCCGCCAGCAAGAACCTGGTCACCAGTCCGCTGCGGCAGACCACGGTCCGCTACCGGCGGCCGTACGCGACCGAGTGGGAGGACCTCGACCTCGACACGGCGATGGACATGATCGCCGACCGGGTGATCGCGGCGCGCGACGCCACCTGGGAGGACACCGACGAGCAGGGGCGGACGCTGAACCGCACTCTGGGCATCGCCAGCCTCGGTGGCGCCACGCTGGACAACGAAGAGAACTACATCATCAAGAAGCTCTTCACGGCGTTGGGCGCCCTACAGATCGAGAACCAGGCGCGTATTTGACACTCCGCCACCGTCCCCGGTCTGGGGACCAGCTTCGGTCGCGGTGGCGCGACGGTCTTCCAGCAGGATGTCGCGAACGCTGACGTCGTCATCATCCAGGGCTCGAACATGGCCGAGGCCCACCCGGTGGGCTTCCAGTGGGTGATGGAGGCCAAGCGGCGGGGGGCGAAGGTCTTCCACGTCGACCCCCGGTTCACCCGTACCAGCGCGTTGGCCGACACCTATCTGCCGATCCGCGCGGGTACCGACATCGCGTTGCTGGGCGGCATCGTGCGCTACATCCTGGAGAACGAGCTGGACTTCCGGGAGTACGTGCTGGCCTACACGAACGCGGCGACCATCGTCAGCGACGAGTTCGTCGACACCGAGGACCTGGACGGCCTCTTCTCCGGCTACGACCCGAAGACTTTCACGTACGGGCAGCGCAGCTGGCAGTACGCGGGCCACGAGGAGAACTCCGGCGACCGCAACACGCACAAGGAGCGGGAGACGGCGGCCGGCCTGCGCCACGAGTCGCACGGCATGCCGGTCGGCGGCCAGGTCCAGCGGGACGAGACCTTGCAGCATCCGCGCTGCGTCTACCAGCTCCTCAAGCGGCACTTCTCCCGCTACACGCCGGAGATGGTGGAGCGGACCTGCGGCATCCCGCAGGCCAAGTTCCTGCAGCTGGCTCGGGCGTGGACGGAGAACTCCGGCCGCGAGCGCACCGGGGTGCTGATCTACTCGGTGGGCTGGACCCAGCACAGCGTGGGCGTGCAGTACATCCGGACGGGCGCGATCATCCAGCTGCTGCTGGGCAACCTGGGGCGCCCCGGCGGCGGCGTGCTCGCCCTGCGCGGCCACGCCAGCATCCAGGGTTCGACCGACATCCCGACGCTGTTCAACCTGCTGCCGGGCTATCTGCCGATGCCGCACTACACCGACCACACCACCTTCACCGACTGGGTGGACAGCATCCGGCACCCGGGCCAGAAGGGCTTCTGGGACGACGCCCGGGCGTTCGGCGCGAGCCTGCTCAAGGCGTACTGGGGCGACGCGGCGACGCCGGAGAACGACTTCTGCTACGGCTACCTGCCCCGGATGACCGGCGACCACGGGACGTACCAGACGGTGCTGAACATGATCGACGGCAAGGTCAAGGGATACTTCCTGCTCGGCCAGAACCCGGCGGTCGGCTCGGCGCACGGCAAGGCCCAGCGGCTGGGCATGGCGAACCTGGACTGGCTGGTGGTCCGCGACCTCTTCATGATCGAGAGCGCGACGTTCTGGAAGAACAGCCCGGAGGTGGAGACCGGCGAGATCGTGCCGGAGGAGTGCCGTACCGAGGTGTTCTTCCTGCCGGCCGCCTCGCACGTGGAGAAGGAGGGCACCTTCACCCAGACCCAGCGGCTGCTCCAGTGGCGGGAGAAGGCGCTCGACCCGCCGGCCGACGCCCGCTCCGAGCTGTGGTTCTTCTTCCACCTCGGCCGGATCATCCGGGAGAAGCTGGCCGCCTCGGACCAGCCCCGCGACCGGGCGGTGCACGACCTCACCTGGGACTACCCCACGCACGGCGACCTGGTGGAGCCGAGCGCGGAGGCGGTCCTGCGGGAGATCAACGGGTACGAGGTGGCGACCGGCCGTCCGCTGTCGGCGTTCACCGAGGCCAAGGACGACGGATCCACCGCCATCGGCTGCTGGATCTACACCGGCGTGTACGCCGACGGGGTCAACCAGGCCGCCCGGCGCAAGCCCGGGCGCGACCAGGACTGGGTGGCCGCCGAGTGGGGCTGGGCCTGGCCGGCCAACCGTCGCATCCTGTACAACCGCGCCTCGGCCGACCCGGACGGCCGGCCGTGGAGCGAACGCAAGAAGTACGTGTGGTGGGACGCCGACCGGGGCGAGTGGACCGGCTACGACGTGCCGGACTTCGAGAAGAAGAAGCCGCCCACGTACCAGCCGCCGGAGGGGGCAACCGGTGTCGAGGGGCTCGCCGGCGACGACGCGTTCATCATGCAGGGCGACGGGAAGGGCTGGCTGTACGTGCCGACCGGGCTGCAGGACGGACCGATGCCGACGCACTACGAGCCGGCCGAGTCCCCGATCCGCAACCCGCTGTACGGGCAGCAGGCCAACCCGACCCGCAAGGTCTACGACAACCCGGTGAACTCGGTGAACCCGAGCCCGCCGCAGGCGCACAGCGACGTCTACCCGTACGTGTTCACGGTCAGCCGGCTCACCGAGCACCACACCGCCGGCGGGATGAGCCGGATGGTGCCGCGGCTGGCCGAACTCCAGCCGGCGATGTTCGTCGAGGTCTCCCCGGAGCTGGCGGGCGAGCTCGGCCTGGCGCACCTCGGCTGGGCGCATCTGGTCAGCGGGCGGGCGGCGATCGAGGCCCGCGTGCTGGTCACCGACCGGCTCACCCCGCTGCGACTGGACGGGCGGGTGATCCACCAGGTGTGGCTGCCGTACCACTTCGGGCGGGAGGGGATCGTCACCGGCGACTCGGTCAACGACCTGTTCGGCATCACCCTGGACCCGAACGTGCTCATCCAGGAGAGCAAGGTCGGCACGTGTGACATCCGGCCCGGCCGCCGGCCGACGGGACCGGCCCTGCTCGAACTCGTGGGCGATTACCGGCGTCGGGCCGGGCTGGCCGGGGGCCGCCCGCCGATCGTCACCACCGAGGCGTCCGAACGGGAGGTCGGATGATCGAGGCCAACAGCCTGTACGGTCCGCTCGACCCGGCCCCGGACGCCGGCTGGGCCGACGCCGGCCCCCGGATGGGCTTCTTCACCGACACCAGCGTCTGCATCGGCTGCAAGGCCTGCGAGGTCGCCTGCAAGGAGTGGAACGCGGTCCCCGATTCGGGCTTCGACCTGCTCGGCATGTCGTACGACAACACCGGCGCGTTGACCGCCAACTCGTGGCGGCACGTCGCCTTCGTCGAGCAGCCGCGCCCGGCCGGGCACCGCACCCCGCCGTTCGAGGGGAACCCGACCGGTCCGGCGGCCAGCCCGGCCAGCGCCGCCACGGCGGCCGGGACCGAGACCGACACCGGCACCGCCCCGGGCCTGCCCACGGGTCGGCCGGAGGCCGCCGCGCGGATGGCCGCCGGGCCGGAGTTCCTCGGCATGCCCGGCGCGCAGCCGCCCGGCCGGGCCACTGGCGCCGAGACCCGGACCGACTTCCGCTGGCTGATGATGTCGGACGTCTGCAAGCACTGCACCCACGCCGCCTGCCTGGACGTCTGCCCGACCGGTTCGCTGTTCCGCACCGAGTTCGGCACCGTCGTGGTGCAGGAGGACATCTGCAACGGCTGCGGCTACTGCATCTCCGCCTGCCCGTACGGGGTGATCGACCAGCGCAAGGGCGACGGCCGGGCGTGGAAGTGCACGCTCTGCTACGACCGGCTCGGCGCCGGCATGACCCCCGCCTGCGCGCAGGCCTGCCCGACCGAGTCCATCCAGTTCGGCCCGCTGGACGAGCTGCGGGAACGCGCCGCCACGCGGGTGGCCCAGCTGCACGACCGCGGGGTGCCGGAGGCTCGCCTCTACGGCCACGACCCCACCGACGGCGTCGGCGGCGACGGCGCGTTCTTCCTGCTCCTCGACGAGCCCGAGGTGTACGGCCTGCCGCCGGACCCGGTGGTCACCACCCGGGACCTGCCGAAGATGTGGAAGCGGGCCGGGCTGGCCGCCCTGGCCATGGCGGCGGCGGCCGTCGCCGCGTTCGTCGGAGGTTCATCGTGAGTGCGGAGCGCCCGGTGGGCGACCTGTTCCGCCGTTTCCGGGAGCGGCTGGCCGCCGAGGGGCCGGAACGCCTCGGCGGGCCGGGCCGGCGCGCCGGCCACGGCCCGAAGGTCACCCCGACCCCGCCCGTACGCCGGGAGCCGGGCACAACCCTGCCGGGGTTGAACGGCGGCGGGCCGCTCGCCGGGCGGCGCAACGGCGCCGGGCCGGTCGCGGCCGGCGACGAGCAGGGCAGCCGGGCCACCGGCACGGGGCCGGCCGGCACCGACCGCGGCGCGCACGACACCGGGCTGGCCCCGTACCCGCCGCGTGACGTCGCGCCGGCCGGGCGGCCTCGCCGGCGCGGCGGCAAGGGGGGCGGCGGGGAGCAGCTGAACGTGCCCCCGGCCGAGTTCACCTCCTACTACGGCCGGCCCATCCTGAAGGCGCCGGTGTGGAAGTGGGACATCGCGGCCTACCTGTTCACCGGGGGCCTCGCCGCCGGCTCGTCGCTGCTGGCCGCCGGCGGCCAGCTCACCGGCCGGCCGGCGCTGCGCCGCGCCGGCCGGTTCACCTCCCTCGCGGCGGTCACCGCCAGCGCGTACTTCCTCGTCCACGACCTGGGCAAGCCGAGCCGGTTCCACCACATGCTGCGGGTGGCGAAGCCGACCTCGCCGATGAGCATGGGCACCTGGATTCTCAGCACCTTCGGCCCGGCCGCCGGGGTCGCCGCGGTCGCCGAGGCCGCGCCCTGGCTGCCCGAACGGGGCCTGCTCGGCCTCGGGCGGAGGCTGCTGCCCCCGGCCGGGCAGGCCGCCGGACTGGTCGCCGCGGTCACCGCGCCGGCGCTGGCCACGTACACCGGCGTGCTGCTCGCCGACACGGCGGTGCCGTCCTGGCATGAGGCGTACCCGGAACTGCCGGCCATCTTCGCGGGCAGCGCCCTGGCCAGCGGCGCGGGCGTGGGACTGATCGCCGCGCCGACCGCGCAGGCCGGCCCGGCGCGGCGCTTCGCCGTCGCCGGCGCGGCCCTCGAGCTGTGGTGCGCCTCGGC
>NZ_JAPDPH010000316.1 GCF_026013475.1 Micromonospora yasonensis
TTGTTGACGCTTGCCCCGGCGCACGATGTGGTTCGTGTGACCGGTACCGTTGCGCCGGGGCGTCTGATCAGGCGTAGTAGTTCTCGCTGACCGGCCAGGACCCGGTTTGCGGGACCCAGCCCTGGAGGGTGGCGTACATGCCGACCCGGGTGTTGCAGTTGATCACCTGGAAGTGCAGGTGCGGCGCGCTCGCTGCCCCGGTGCTGCCCGACCAGCCGATGATCCGACCCTGTGGGACCCAGTCGCCGGGCCAGTAGAAGGACCGGTTCAGGTGTGCGTAGTGGGTGCAGGTGCCGTTCGGGTGCTGAATGATCACCTCGATGCCGTTCTGCCAGTAGGGCGACCAGTCTGATGTGACGATCCAGCCGCCCTGTGCGGCAGAGACCTCATAGTTCGCCGGGAGGCCGAAGTCCCATGCGTACCGGTTGTACTGATCGTAGTGTGAGTACGAGCCTCCCGGGCCCTGGGTGACCATGTAGGCCTCACCGGCCGGGTATGGCAGCTTGAAGTAGTCGGGAGCCGCCGATGCCGGGCTTGCTCCGGCCAGCAAGATCCCAGCCGCCGTGACCAGAGTGATCACCATGGCCACGCTCTTGCGCCACAGTGTTGTCGGTCGTTTCACGAACTCTCCCTCGGTGTAGTACTTGTCGACAGATGTCGGTGATCAACATCTTGCGAGCTGGGGTTTGCGAGCCGGCGTACGCGGTCGGTGGCGCTGTGCGGTCGACCATAGACAGGCACCAACCGCCGGGCATCGTGCGTTCGACCGACGGTCACTCGGGGCAGGAAGCCCCTCACCACACGCGCCATCACAGATCGTCGAGCCGTACGAACACTCGGTCACATACGCCCGGGCTGGTGTGGAATGCGTAGAGACAGGGCGGTTCCCGGTTGTTAGGGTCGTCGCGTGATCATCGAAGTCGGTCGCAGTGTTGGGACGCGGTCGCAGGCGTCCTGCTTCAATCTCGGGACCTGACAGCTCGCCATGCCGTCGAGTTCGGGACCGGGCAGCGCCGAGGCCGAGTTCCTGGCCTCAGCACGCCGCTATGCAGCGCCCCTGCGTGGGCTCGGGCTGTTGCTCATCAGCGCTTTCGGGCTTCTGGCGGTTCCCGGCGATGCCCTGCCGCTAGGGTTCGCACTGTTCGGGCTGGTGGTGGTTGGTGCCGTGGTGGACTGCTGGGCCGGGTTCTCCGAGCGTGCGGCGCCACTGGCGCTCACGTTCGCGGTGGCGCGTGTCGCGGCGATCTGCGTGACGCAGGAGTGGACTGGTGGCCAGCCGAACCGGTGGGCACTGAACACGATGACCACGACCGCGATCACTCTGCAGTGGGACTCGCCGCCGAAGGTATCGCTGCCCGTCACGGCAGGGTTGCTCGCGGTCAACTTCGCCGTAGTCGACGTCGGCGAGGAAAGCGCGGTCGGCCTGCGGCTGGTGGTCGAGTGCGTCATGGCGCGTCTGGCGTTCATGTTGCTGCGGCAGGCCAGCAGGCGGGTGGACGTGTTGCGGGCACGCGAGGCGGCGCTGACGCGGGCCGAGGCGGTGGCGGTGGCGCGGCACTCGCAGGAACGGGAGTTTCTCGCGTTGCTGCACGACACGGCCTCGGCGACGTTCCTTCTCGTGGCGGCACATGGCCAGAACACCCACCCCGCGCAGGTGGCCGAGTACGCACGGCACGACCTGGCCGTGCTCACGGGCGCTACGGGTGGGCAGAACTCGCACGACAGCCGTGTGAACCTGAATGCCGCGCTGCGCTCCGTCGTGGATCGAAGCCCACTGAGCGTTGACGTCCACTGGCAGGAAGGGACGCCGGTGCCCGCGTCGGTGGCACTCGTGCTAGTGCGCGCAGTACGTGAGGCGCTGGCCAACGTCGAGCGGCACGCCGGCGTACGCAACGCGACGCTGAGCATCCACGTCGAGGAGGACCGCGTGGTCGTTGCGGTCGACGACGCGGGCGTGGGGTTCTGCCCTGGCGAGGTGCCGCCCTCCCGCCGCGGCATTCGCGGCTCGGTCGTCGAACGCATGACCGCGGCCGGCGGCAGTGCCATTGTCACCTCGCGCCCCGGTGCGGGGACCTCCGTACGGATGGTGTGGCCCGGTGGCTGAGAGCCGTGCCGATAGCGACCACGTGCACCCCACGATGCGGCTCGCGCTGCTGTGCATCGTCGGCGTCGTGCAGTTCGGGCTGTGTGTACGGCCGCTGATCGAGTTCGAGTACCAGCCGCGGTGGGTCGCCGCGGCTGCGTTCACGGCACTGGCGCTCGTCACGGCGGCCTGTGCCGTGTGGGTGATGCGCCGAAAACCCATGCCGGCCGCGGTCGTGGTGCTCGGCACGGCGGTCACGCTGGCTGCCTCGGCCGGCGCCACCCGCGTGCTGCCACCTGGCGGGCACTTCGGCACACCGGACTGGTCGATCGGCCTGGTGGGGTGGCATCTATTGCTGCTGCTCCTGGACCGTGCGCCCGCACTGCTCGCCGCCATGGCCGCGCATCTGACGGCAAGCGTCGGCCAATTCATGTTGTCGGGCGTGCACGACCGCGCCGAGATCGGCGCCGCAGGCATCGTCGCATTCGGCACTGCCGGCATCCAACTGGCGGTCGTGCCGATCTCCCGGATGCTGCACCATAGAACCCGCCAGGCGATGTCGGTGGCAGCCGAGCAGGACCGGCTGATCACCAGGGTGATGGCGGCCGAGCAGTGGGAACGGGAACAGCGCACCGTCTTCGCCGGGCAGTTGGGTGTGACACTGCCGCTACTAGCGGACTTGGCCGATGGCGTGCTGGACCCCCGCGATGACGACACCCGACGACGGTGCTCCCTCGCGGCGACCCAGCTCCGCAGGTTATTCGCCGAGAACGACGAGGTCCCCGATCCGTTGGTGCACGAAGTCACCGCGTGTGTCGATGAGGCCGAACGACGCGGCGTCGAGGTGTCGCTGGCGGTCAGCGGCGCGGCCGTGGCGGTGCCCCCCGACGTGCGTCGGGAACTCACCAGCCCCGTTGTGGCGACGTTGGCGGCGGCGCGGTCCCAGGCGCGGGTGAGTGTGCTGCGCACCCACGAGGACGTGCGGGTCGCGGTGATGGCGGACGTCGACATCGACGTGGTCACCCCGATTTCCGCACAGGTTGTAGTCGACTGTGACACCTATGGCGAGCACGTGCGAATGGAGGCCAGATGGCTGACGACGAACAGCTGAGCGCCGTGATCGTCGATGACCACCCGGCCGTGCTGGCCGGGGTGGCCCACTGGCTGTCCTCCGGCACCCCGCCGATCCGGGTGGCCGCCTCGGGTCATGACGTCCGCGTCGCGTGGCTCGGTGAGGGTGCCCAGGCCGACGTGGTCATCCTCGACCTGCACCTTGGCGGACCGACCCCGGTGATGGGTGAGCTGCGTAGGCTGGTGGAGGCGGGGCGGCGGGTTGTCGTCTACTCGATGCGCGCTGACGACGCGATCGCACTTCAGTGCTTGGAGTTGGGCGCGCTGAGCTACCTGACAAAGGCCGAGGGCACCGAGCATCTCCTCAAAGCCACCAGGGCCGCAGCGGCCGGTCAGGCCTACACCGCGCCATCCCTGGCGGGCGCGCTCGCCGGCGACCGCTCTGCCCACCGGCCGGTGTTGTCGGCGCGCGAGACCGAGGTGCTGATCCAGTGGTTCCAGTCGCAGTCCAAGGAGTTCGTGGCTCAACGTCTGGGGATTTCGTCGAGCACGGTCAACTCTCATCTGGAGCACATTCGGGTCAAGTACGCGATGCGTGGTCGCGCGGCTCCCACCAAGGCAATGCTGGTGGCGCGCGCCATCCAGGATGGGTTGATCCAGCTCGACGATCTGTGACATCCCGGCAGCCGCGGCGCGGCGGTGCGGCCGCGGCTGCCGGGAGAGCGCGGTCAGTTCCCGGTGGCGACGCCGAGCTTCTGAAGTACCCGCTGGGCGGTGGCGACACTGGACTGCGGGTTCTGGCCCCTGAGGGGGCACGAAGAGCCCTGCTCGTGCAGCCGCGGCCCATTGCCTATGATCAATAGATCAGGCGGGGCGGCATGCCGGGCGCCACACTGCCACGCGAACTGCAGGAATGCGCAATGCGCACTCGCACTCTTGCGCGGCATCACGTCTTCGAGGGGATCATTCATTCCCATTGATCGGCTTCGCTCTCAATCTTGCGAGCAATCGCGATCGATGTGACCATGAACGGGCTGGCTAGTCATGGCTCAGAAAAGGCGGCAGGCCGGACAAACCTGGGCCGAGAGCGGCAGCACCGCATGTCACTGATCCGGCCAGCCCACCGCATCAACTCCGAATAGGAGTGCGCCGAATGACTGCTCTCAAGGCCGGTCTGGCCAGCCTCGTCGTCGTGTTCGCCTCGGTGGTGCTGGCCCAGCAACCGGCCGCCGCCCTACCCGCCCACCAAGCCACCGTCACTGCGGCACCCACCACCACACACACCGCCCAGACCACCAACAACACCGCAGCCTGCTCGGCCGCCGGTTACGGGCTCGGCGGCACCGCCTACTGCGGCAACGCGCTCGCCGGCTGGACCGACCTGTCCTCGCCGGCGGGCAGCGCCACCCAGCCGCTCACCCAACCGCACAACCCCCCGGTCACCGGCGCCTGGAACATCTCCAAGGGCCGTGGCACCCAGGCCGGTGACGTGCACTCGCTGCTCTACGCCGGCCACACCACACAGGTGCTCGCCGAGACACAGCTGTGGTTCTGCAACGGCACCGGCGGCAGCAACGTGACCGTCGACGGCCAGGTACTGACCCGCAACAGGGCTTGCCCCACCACCGGCGGCACGGCCTCGCATTTCGACATCGGCTACAGCTCCAACGATCTGGCCAAGGCCAACGCCACCGCCGACGACATGTGGGACCGCGGCATCGACGGCGCGGTGATGGACTGGTCCGGCGACTCGAACACGTGCAAGAGCGGCACCGGCGCATACCGGGACAACGCCCCGTTCGCCTCGGCCTGCGGCTCCGGCCCGAAGAACGTGGACCTCGCGTCCAAACGGCTGGCCTCGGCGATGACCACCCGACACCCCGCGATGACGCACATGATCATGTACGACGGCTCGGCCTACAAGTTCAACCAGTGCAACGTGCAGGACGCGTTCCAGCCGCAGTGCGTGCAGAACAAGATGATCGCCGACTTCAACGTGCTGGCCTCGAACTGGTTCACCAGCCCCAACTACCTGCGGGTGAACAACCAGCCCGTGGTCGCCTTCTTCCTGGACGAGACATCGGGCGTGACCACCTTCAACCAGTGCTCGACCTCCTGCCACCTGACCGGCTCGTACACCTGCTCCGGCGCGAGCGGCTGCTGGGCCGCCCTGTGGGACGGCATCCGCAGCAACTTCCGCAACCACGGGGTCGACCCGTACATGATCTTCCGCCACAACCACACCCACCGGCAGTCCGACGGCGGCTTTACCTGGGTCCACCCTTCCGGAGACACCGCCGGCACCGCCGCCGACCAGAACAACTGGGGCTCCAAGGCCCAGATGGACAGCCAGCTCAGCACCGAGTCCAGAGCACTGGCCAGCGGCACGACCGGCGCCAACGGCCTCCCGATCACCTACTTCGCCGGCGCCTGGAAAGGCTTCGACGACCGGATGGCCAACTGGAGCCCGTCCTGGGTCGACTTCAACACCCCCAAGCCCGCGCCCGTGCCATCCGGCTACTACCCACGCATCACGTCGCAGCGCTGCGGCACCAACTGGCTCGACACCTTCGCCGAGACCGGCGTCTACTTCAACACCTCCAACCAGGCGCCGTTCCTGATGATCGGCACCTGGGACGACTACGAGGAAGGCAGCGAGATCGAGACGGGGATCGACAACTGCGTTGCCTCGTTCACCCGCGGCCTGTCCAACAGCGTCCTGCAGTGGACGATCGGCCTGTCCGGCAACGGCGCCTCCGAGCGCACGATCGACCACTACACCGTGTGGTACTCCACCGACGGCACCGCCGGCGAACAGCTCGCCCAGCTCACCACGGTGGCGCGCACCGGAAGCGGAACCAGCGCGAACTACAGCCTCGATCTCTCGCAGTACTGCGCCACGCTGCCGGCCACCTCGGTGCTCTACGTGCAGGCGGTCGGCAAGCCGTCGATCGCCAACCACATGACGTCCGGCGTGACCTACAACAGCACCTGCTCCGCTTCGCCCCTGTCCGGCCGGGTGACGAACCTCAACACCGGCGGCGCCATCGCCGGCGCGACGGTCAGCATCAGCGGCCCGACGTCGGCCACCACGACCGCCGATGCCAACGGCAACTACAGCTTCAGCGGCATCCCAGCTGGCACCTACTCCGTCACCGGCGGGGCCAACGGCTACAAGGCC
>NZ_JAPDPH010000317.1 GCF_026013475.1 Micromonospora yasonensis
GGGGCGAGCCGCGGTGGCCGACCCGGAGCGCCACCCGCCGCGGCCCGGACCCACGGCGAACGGTTACGGATGGTCTGCTCATGAGGATCCCCGTGTGCTCAGGCGCAGGAAGCCGTACGACAGGACGAACGTCGCGACGGCGAGAACCACCGCGACGGCGGCAGCGAAGTTGTAGTCGTTGAGGCCGAACGCCGCCTGGTAGGACAGCATCACCGGGGTGTAGCTGTTGCTGATCGCGGAGGCCATCGGCCGCAACACCATCGGCTCGCCGAACAGCTGCAGCGTGCCGATGACGGAGAACACCCCGGTCAGGGTCAGCGCCGGGCGCAGTAGGGGCAGCTTGATGTGCCAGGCGATCCGGAAGCCGGAGCAACCGTCGACTTCGGCCGCTTCGTACAGCTCCGGAGGGATGGACCGCAGCGCCGTGTAGAGGATCAGCATGTTGTATCCGGCCCAGGACCAGGTCACGATGTTGCCGATCGAGAACAGGATCATGTCGGCGGAGAGGAAGTCGACCTCGATGCCCGCGTTTTCGCCAAGCTTCACCAGCGGGCTGATCCCGGGCACGTAGAGGAAGGACCACAGGACCGCCGCGATCACACCCGGAATCGCGAACGGCAGGAAGTACGCCAGCCGGAAGAACCGGCCGAGCCGCACGACCCGGGAGTCCAGCAGCAGCGCCAGCAGCAGGGCCAGTCCGAGCATCACCGGCACCTGGACCAGGCCGAACACCACCACCCGGCCCACAGCGGTGAGGAACGCGCTGTCGGCGAACACCCGGGTGTAGTTGTCCAGGCCGGCGAACACGGTCTCGGGAGGTCCCAGCCCGAGACCGGAGCGCCGCACCCGGAACAGGCTCTGATACACGGCGTACCCGACCGGGACCACGAACACCGCCACAAACAGCACGGCGAACGGCGTGAGCAGCAGAAGACCGGATCGGTTGCGCCGACTGGCAAGCTTGCTGCGAGCGGCCCGTCGACCGGCCGGCGGGCCGCCGCGGCCCGCGGTGGTGGTGGGCCGGGACCGGCCGTCGCCCCCGGGCGGCGCCGGAGGGGACACGACCGGTCCCGGCGTGGGCTCGAGCTGGCCGGTCATCCTTCGACCTTCAGGCCCTTCGACTTCATCGCCTCCACCGTCTTCTGCTGCACGGCGTCGAACGCGCCAGGCAGCGTGGTCTTGCCGGCGTACGCGTTACCGAACGCCTCGCCCAGGTCGGCGCCGAACTGCGAATGAACCGGGCCCCACTGCCAGCTCGTGTCGGTGTTCTGGGCGGCCTCGGCGAACACCTCGAAGATGTTCTGGCCACCGAAGTAGTCGACCCCCGAGTTCACCTCGGGTAGCTGCAGGCCGGCGGTGGCGGCCGGGTAGATACCGGTCACCTTGATCAGGTTCTTCAGGCTGTCGGGGTTGGTGCTCATCCAGGTCGCGAACTCCACCGCTGCCTTCTTGTTCTTGCAACCCTTCAGCACGGCCGTGCTGGACCCGCCCTCGTTGCCGAACTTCTTCTCACCCGCCGCCCACTGCGGCATCGGCGCGACCGCGAACTTACCCTTCGCGCCCGGAGCGTTCTCCGCGATCAGCGGATGCAGCCACACCGCGCCGATCGCCGTCGCCACCTTGCCGGACTGCAGCGAACTCCACCAGGCGGCGCCCTGGTCGGTGGTGTTCACCAGCTTCTTGTCGATCAGGCCCTGCCAGTAGTCGGCAACCCGCTTGGTCTCCGGGCCGTTGACGGTGACCTTCCAGGCGTCCCCCTCGGTGCCGAACCACTTGGCGCCGCTCTGCCACGCCAGGCCGGACAGGTCGGTTGACTTCAGATTCAGGATGTACGCCTTCGGGTCGGCCGCGTGCAGCTTCTCGGCCGCGTTGGCGTATTCGTCCCAGGTCGTCGGCACCGCGATGCCGTACTTCTCGAAGACGTCCTTGCGGTAGTACAACGCCGTCGGGCCCGTGTCGACCGGGACGGCGTACGTCCTACCGGCGACGCTGACCTGGTTCCAGGTCCATGGGACGAACTGCCCCTTGGCGGTGCTGGCCTCCGCGGTGACGTCCTCCAGCGCGCCCTCGAGCAGGAAGGTGGGCACCGACTCGAAACCGACCTGCGCCAGACAGGGAGCATTGCCGGCCTTCACCGCCGAGAACATCTTGTCGTACCCGCCCGCGGCTCCGGACGGCAGCTTGTTGAACGCGACCTGGATGTCCTTGTGGCTGGCGTTGAACAGCTCGACGGACTTGTCGTAACCGGGCGCCCAACCCCAGAACTCCAGCTTGACGGGGCCACCGGAGGAGGACGAATTGTTGTCGTTCCCACCGCACGCGGCCAGGGCCAACGGCAGCACCAGTAGGGCCGCGGCCACTCTCCCGACCAGGCGGAGCCGCCGCCCGGATGTCGTCGTATCCACTGCTGTCTCCCTCTGTCTGAGCCCTGCCCCGGACTTCGCGACATCCTCGACGAAGCGGTCGTCGAACTCGTCGACCTCATTCATGACGTGATCTCGGATCTTGGGACGTCAGATGGCTCGCTGTGATGTTGAAAGGGTGTTTCGTACTTTCACGAACCGGTAGTTGTCAGGTCTGTGCCGCGGCTCGTTCCAAGACAGTGGTGCTGGCCAGGAGGCACCGTCAGCGGGGCATCAGGAGGCGCCGTCAGCGGGGAAGACGCGGCGGTTGATCTCCTGTTTGAACTGCCGCAGCGTCGTGTCGATGTGCTCGACCATCAGCGCCACCGCCTGCTCCTCGTCACCTGCCGCGATCGCCGCCGCGATCGCCGAGTGCTGCTTGGCGGCCACAACGGTCGAGCCGCCCGCAACCCCCGCCAGCCCGATCGCGCTAACCTGCCGCTGGAGCCGCTGCACCGAGTCGACGCTGGCCGACAGGAACATGTTGCAGGCCGCGACGCCGATCGACTGATGGAACTTCTCGTCGGCCCGGTTGAACGCCTCGATATCGCCGCCTTCTGCCGCGTCCGCCGTGAGCTGTGCCGCCTCGCGCAGCGCCTTCACCTGAGTGGGGGTGGCCCGCTGCGCCGCCAGCCGCGTCGTGGTGGTCTCCACGAAACGGCGGAACTCGAACATCTCATCCACCTGCCGAAGATCGGCCGGCAGGAAGTGGGAGAACGACTCCCGCCACAGCGCACCTTCCGGCTCGGCCACATAGATACCTCGGCCCATCTGGACGGAGATCCGCCCCAGAGCGGACAGGATCTTGACCGCCTCCCGGACGACCGTCCGGCTCATCCCCACCGCGTCCGCCAGGTCCTTCTCCGTCGGCAGGCGGGCACCGGGCTCCAGGCGCTCCCGGACGATGTACTCGAGGATCCGCTCCGCAGCGATCTCGTAACCAGGTCGATAGCCACCCGCCGCACTCGTCTGTTGCGGAACAGGTGACGACAGATCGGGTCGGGCCGACATATCTCCCCAATCTCCTCGTCCGGCCTCTGGTGTCGAGGGCTGCGTCGCGACACCAGAGGACAGGATGCTTCATATCTATCGGCCTAGCTGGGAGCCCGGCTTGGGCAGAGTGAATCAGATCCATCGGGTTGACGCAATGCCTCGTGGCATCCATACTCGTCGCAGTTGACGTGCCCTAGGACCCGCGGGTTCTCCGAGCCGCCATCGGCCTGAACTGGCCGGACGGCGCGAAACCTGGCGTGCGGCAGGGCGTTGCACCCGCAAGTAGCAACACCGGCGAGGGCCTCGGCCTGGTCGTGGGTGACGAAGACGGTGGTGGTCAGTGAGAACCATCGGCGCGGACGGTGCAGCTCGGCCTGGCCGGGCGCACATCCGGACCTTAAGCAACCTCAGCAAACAGGCAAGGCGGCCAGGCGTTCACGGCCGCCGCCCGAACCCGGCGCTGACCCCACCATCACCGACGGCGCATCGAGCCCTGCCGCGTTGACGGGTCAACGCGTGGCGGCAGACCGCCATGTCGTCGGGCCCCTGCACCGCGTGCTCTTCGTATCGGCAAATCAGGCTTCGCGTTAGTGGGACGTTCAGGAATGGAGACGTAGGTGATCAGGTCTAGAAGTGTGACGGCGCTGGCCACAGCTGCCGTTACCGGGCTTGCGGCGCTGGCGGTGGCGGTGGCCCCACCCGCGGCGCAGGCGAGTGTTCCGCTGAAGATCGAGGCGGGTTTCCTGTCGGTGGGTCTCAGTGAGGCCGGTCGGGTGACCAGTCTGGTGGATTCGCGGTCTGGTATTGACTATGTGGCGGCGGGCAAGTCGGTGCCGTTGGTCAGTGTGGTGGCCGACGGGCAGCAGGCGGTGCCGACCGAGGTGAAGTATTCGCCGCAGGACAAGGTGTTCACGTTCCGCAGCGACAAGGCTTCGATCGATGTGAAGGTCGTCCAGTTCCCGACGTACTCGACGCTTGAGGTGGTCGGGCTGGACCCCGCGCCGGGTGTGGATGTGCAGACGTTGCTGTGGGGTCCGCTGCCGACGAATGTCACCGAAACGGTCGGTGAGGATGTCGGTGTGGTCGGTAACGACAGGTTCCGGTTCGGGTGGCGTCCGCTCAACGACAAGACCGTGGGGTCCTGGCCGTTGGAGTACTACGGCTACGGGTTCGGGGCTGACCTCGTGCCGAGTGGCTTCGGCTCGCTCGGCACGCAGTCGGAGTGGAGTGTGGCGGCGAGGACCAAGTGGGGCAGCATCGTGCGTGCCTACAGCTATGACTACAGCAAGGTCCGGATCCGGGGTAGCGAACTTCGACTCAGCCTGAGTGGGCAGGTTCCGGTCGGGCCGATGTCGGCGCCGGAAGGCCGGATCGTCGGGTCCAAGCTGGCGCTGTTTGGCAGTGCGCCGGATCTTGCGCTCAGCGTGCTGAGTGAGATCGCCCGGGGGCAGGGCCTGCCGTATCCGACCATCAACGGGCAGTGGCAGAAGGTGGCCCAGGCCACTCGGCAGTCGGTTTTCGCGTTCCATGACCTCAGGGGCAGCAATCTCGCGTCCGGGGTGCAGTTCGCGAAGCAGGCGGGGATCAAGAACCTCTACTCGGTGCAGAACGCGGCCGGTCCCTGGGTGACGACGGGTCACTACCAGTTCAACAGCAACTTTGGGGGCTCGGATGCGGGTGCGGCCCAGTT
Organism: Micromonospora yasonensis; assembly: GCF_026013475.1. Taxonomy (GTDB): domain Bacteria; phylum Actinomycetota; class Actinomycetes; order Mycobacteriales; family Micromonosporaceae; genus Micromonospora; species Micromonospora yasonensis. The sequence goes on from NZ_JAPDPH010000317.1 coordinate 5,086, forward strand.
GGTGGCCGCAGCGGGACAGGACGGGGTCCGGATTGGTGTGCACACCCTGTCCGACTTCATCGACCCGAACGATCCGTATGTGTCGCCGTCGCCGGCTGACCCGCGTCTGGCCGTGGGCAAGACCGTCAAGCTGACCCGTCCGCTCGGCCAGGCGGACACCACGCTGTACGCGGACGGTGACTCGGGCAGCGTGGAGGGTAAGCGGCTGCGCATCGGTGACGAGTTCGTCACCTACAGCACGGTCACGAAGGTCAGTGACACCGAGTGGCAGTTCACCGGCCTGGGGCGGGCGCAATGGCGCTCTGTTGCGCGATCCTACCCGGTCGGTACCCCTGCCACCCGGATCGTCATGAACGGTTACGGCGGCGCGATCGGTGGCCTGCCGATCATCGACGAGATCGCCACCCGGCTGGCCACGATGGTCAACACGACCGGTGTCAGGCTTATGTCCTACGACGGGATTGAGTCGGTGTCCTACAGCGGTTGGGGCGGCCGGGGCTATGCGCACCTGGTCAACGGCGTCTACCGCAAGCTCGACTCCGTCGACGGCTTCATCACCGAGGCCAGCAATGTGTCGGGTAACAGTTGGGAGGCCCAGTCCCGAATCAACTACGGTGGGCTCGGCTGGCCCGACTCCGACTACCGTCAGATCACCTGGAACAATGACTTCTACCGGGCCAATTTCCTACCTCCGATGGCGGGCTCGCTGCCGATCGGCGGCAACGACACGCTGCTGAAGACCGAGTCGAACCTGGCGCTTGGCGCCTCCCTCGGCGCCACCTTCGGCTGGTACGAGACCAACGTGAGCAGCCTGGCCACAGGCTCCAACACGCCGGCGATTCTGGCCGCTATCAAGCGGTGGGAGTCGGCCGTCAACGCCGGCGCTTTCACCGCCGAGCAGAAGAAGCTGATGGCCGACGGCAGCGCGCGCTGGCACCTGAGCGAGGTCACGCCGAATCAGGAGTGGTCGCTGCAGCGGTTGGATTCGGCGGGTCAGCCGGTCGGGGAGCCGCAGCCGGTCACGGCTCCGGAGCCAGGGTTCACCACCCCGGAGCCGCCGGACGCGCAGCTTGGCAAGCTGTACGAGTTCAAGGTCACCTCGAGCACTCCGCAGACCATCCGCTACGACGTCACC
>NZ_JAPDPH010000318.1 GCF_026013475.1 Micromonospora yasonensis
CTCCCACTCCGGGCCGTACGCGTCGCCGGCCACCCGGTCGAGCACCTCGAGGAAGACTTGGGCGGGCTGCGGCCGGTCGGCGGGCTGTTTGGCCATGCCGTGCCGGAGCAGCTCGTGCACCGGTTGCGGGGCGGGGTCGGTCGGGATCGGCGCGCAGGCGTGCTGGTCGCGCAGGGTGAAGAGGTTCTGCCCGTCGTACGGCGGCCTGCCGGTCAGGCACTCGAAGAAGGTGGCGGTGGCCGCGTAGATGTCACAGGCGGGGCTGGCCGGGGTGCCGGTCCACTGCTCGGGGGCCATGTAGCGGGGGGTGCCGGAGACCGTGCTCCCCGAGCCCTGGCCGATCGGCATGGCGATGCCGAAGTCGGCGAGCTTGCTCAGCCCTTCGCCGGTGACCAGCACGTTCTCCGGCTTGTAGTCGCGGTGGACGACGCCGTGGGTGTGCGCGGCGGCGAGCCCGGCCAGGGAGCCCTTGAGCACGCAGAGCGCAGACTCGGGGGTGGTCGGGCCGTGCTCGCGCAGCATCTGCCGCAGCGACACCCCGTTGACCAGTTCCATGACGATCGCGGCGCCGTCGGCGGACTCGACGTACTCGTACAGCCGGGAGACGTGCGGGTCGTCGATCTCGCCGAGCAGCCGGGCCTCCTGCCGGAAGGCGGTCCGGAAGGAGGGGTCGTCGCCGATGTCGCGCACCAGGTACTTGATGGCGACCGGGGTGCCGGTGGCGTCGTGGGTGGCGAGCATGACGCTGCCCGACGCACCGGCGCCGAGCCGACGGACAGGTGTGTAGCCGGACAACTGCCAGCCGCTCATGCGAGGTACTCCACGGCGATCCAGGGACGGGTGTCGGCTCCCGTCTCGCTGATCATTTTCGGGCCGCCGGAGCTGCCGTCCATCGGCGCAACGGCTGCTTCCGGCGTCCGGTTGACGACAACCGCCGGCGCGGCCGTGCCGCCCGGCGAGAAGGAGGCCGTCGCCGCCGTGCTCCGGCTAGCGCCCGCGGCGGGCCGTGCCGAAGGTGGACACCAGCCGGGCGACCAGGGTCACCAGGAAGATCTGGCCGGTCAGCGCGTCGAAAACGGCCAGGGTCCGGGACGGCTCACTGGCGGGGGTGAAGTCGCCGTACCCGACCGTGGTCATGGTGATGAAGCTGAAGTACTGGATGGTGTTGTTGTTCGCCGGCTGACCGTTGGTGAAGAGGACGCCGTGGTGGAACGCGGCCACGGCACCGAACAGCGCGGCGTAGAAGAAGCCGATCAGGAGGTACGCGTTCAACGCACCGAAGATCGTCTGCAGGGTGACCACGCGGTGGGACAGCGTCCGTCGTACCACCGCCACGATCGCCAGCGTGAGGATCGCGGCTATCCACAGCGAGATCAGCCCGCGCACGAGGCGGGTCGGGGCCAGGATGAGCAGGACGACCGCGACCGCGGTGAGGAGCGCCAGCGCCCAGTACAGCCGGCGGAGGTCCCGCCGCCCCGGGTATGCCCCGTGCAGCGCCAGGATCAACGCGGCCAGGTAGAGGAGCAGTGGCAGGGCACGCAGGCGCTCGCCGGGCAGGAACGCGGTCAGCAGGAAGCTGCCCAACAGCAGCGCGAGCACCAGGCCGAAACGGTCCGGCGCGGCACCGGCCCGGTCGGGGCCGCGCGGTGACGGGCTCTCCCCCACGGCGTTCACCCCCGGTGTCGGCGCGACGCCGCGGTTACCCGGCGATCGGGAGGAGTAACCTGCCGGTCAGATCGCGGTGGCCTTGACCACCTTCCACTCCCCGCGTACCGGGACCATGGTGAGCACCACCCGGTTCTGGTCGACCTTCTCCCCGGCCGTGGTGACGTTGCGCCGGTACTGGTTGAGGTAGAGCAGCAGTTCCACCCGGTCCGCCTCGGCGCTGACCACGCCGGTGGCGGACACCTCGGCCAGCACCACCGCCTGCTGTTTGGTGGCGGTCGCCTTGAGCGCGGCGGTGGTCTGCGCGTACTCCTCGGCGAAGGCGCCGGTGGCGAAGTCGCGGCCGTTGGCGACGCTCTCGTCGAAGGTGCGGTAGTCGTAGGAGAAGAGGGCCTTGGCGGCGGCCGGCGCGGTGGCCAGGGCCTGGCGTACGGCCTGGTCGCGCTGCCCGGCGTGGCGATCGGCGGTCCAGCCGGCGAGGGCCACGGCGGCGGCCAGCACGACCGCGACGGCGAGCAGGGGTACGGGGCGCAGCCGGGCGGGGCGGCGCAGCACGGTGGGGACACGCATGGTCTTCTCCTGCCGGTCAGCCGACGAACTGGAGCTTGGACACCAGCCACTCGCCCGAGTCGCCGTCCCAGGTCAGGTCGAGCTGGATCCGGTAGTGCGACGGGCGGCCGTCGGGCGCCTTGACGTTCTTCACGGTGGCGTCGACCGCGACCAGCACCACCGCGTGTCGGCGGTCCCCGGAGACCAGTGCGGCGCGCAGCACGCTGCCGTGCGACTGGACCTTGTTCGCCACCACGGCCGCGCGTACCTGCGCCTGGCCGCGGGTGAACTCGTCCTTGAAGTCGCCGGTGGCCCCGGCGGTGACACGTTGCAGGTCCCGGTCGACGCTGGCGGCGCTGACCGAGACGAAGTTGACGGCGGCCTGCCGGGCGGCGGCGACGGCCTCCCGGTGGGCCTGGTCGGTGGCCCGGTCGACGTACCAGCGGTGGCCGTAGACGCCGGCGCCGGCGAGGGCGGCGGCGAGCAGCACGACCAGCAGGGCGATGAGCGCGCGGCCCCGGCCCGGCGTGCCGGGCGCCGCCGCCGCGGACCGGCTCTTCTTCCCGCCGGCGTCGATGGCGTCGTCCCGACCGGTGTCCGGGTCGGCCGCGGTGTCGGCCGCCGTCCCGGCCTCGGTGTCGGTGTCGGTACTGGCCGGTTCCGGCGGGTCATCGGCCTCGGCGGGGTCGCCGACCACGGTCAGCTCGCCGGCCTCGGCGGGATCCTCGACGGGCTCCCGGTCGAGGCGTTCGAGCACCTGCTCGATCGGCTCGGCCGGTCCGGGCAGGGGCCGGCTGACCAGGCGGCGCCGCGCCGGCGCCGGGCCACCGGACAGGGCGCCCTTGATGACTTTCAGTGTGGGGTTCCTGCGGCTGGGCACCGCCACCTCCTCCGGTAGGCCGGTCACGGGGTCAGGCCGGCGAGCAACAGCTGTTTCCAGGACTGGTCCCCGGCCGTGCGGTACTGGCCGCCGGTGCCACCGAACTGCAACGGACGATCGTCGGAGCCGATCACCAGACCGGTCGCGGGGTCGTACCCCGAGGTGGTCGCCGGGCCCGGGCCGGGCGGGGCCGGGTCGGTGCCGCCGGGTCGGGGGGCGCTGCCGGCGCCCCGCACGCTCGCCCCGGCGGCCCGGTCGCCCGCGCCGCACCGGGTGCCGCCGCCGTGGTAGGTACAGGGCGGCGGGTCGTTGACGTTGACCACGAGGCCGAGGTGGGCGGTGCCGTCGCCGGGGGTGACGGTGAACCCGCCCGCCACCGCTATCGGATAGACCACCAGGATCTGCTCGATGCCGGGCAGCCGCCGGGCGGCGATCCCGTTCACGGTGACCAGGTTGCCGAGCAGGGTGCCGATGTCCGGCTCCAGGCCGCGCAGCAACGCCCGCAGTTCGGCACCGGCCGGCGGGCCGACGGCGAGCAGCCGGCGCAGGTCCGGGTCGGCGGCGCGGAGCGTGGCGGCGAGCTGCGCCAGCCCGGCCGACCAGCGGCGCAACGCCTCGGCGGACTCCGCCTGGGTGGTCAGCACGGTACGCGCGTCGCGGATCAGGGCGAGCGTCTCGGGCAGCCGGGTGTCGGCCTCGGCGAGCAGGGCGTCGCCGGAGTCGAGGATCCGGGCGAGCGCCTGCTCGTTGCCCTCGAAGGCGGTGCCCAGCTCGGTGATCAGCACGCTGAGGTCGTCCGGGCCGACCGAGCGGACCAGGGCGTCCAGGTTGGTCAGCAGGGTCTCCGGGGCGAGCGGCAGCCCGGTGCGGTCGGCCGGGACGACCGCACCGGCGGCCAGATAGGGGCCGCCGTCCCGGTCGGGGCGCAGGTCGAGGTACTGCTCCCCCACCGCCGAGCGTTGGGTGACCACGGCCCGCAGCGCGTCAGGCACCCGGACGCCCCGGTCGACGCGCAGGTCGGCGCGGACCCCGTCGCCGTGCAGGCCGACGGCGGTGACCCGGCCGACGGGCACCCCGCGGTAGGTGACCGGCGCGTTGGCGAACAGGCCCCCGGCCCGGGCCAGGTCGACGTGGAGTACGTAGCCGGCGCCGAGGAGCCGGTCACCGAGGCCGACGTAGCGGATCCCGACGTAGCTGACGCCGAGGACGCTCACCAGCACGAAGGCGAGGACCTGGAGTTTCACGGTGCGTCCGATCACGGGATCAGCCCTCCACCCAGGACGTCGGCCAGGTCGCCGATCTGCCCGGTGACGGCGCCGGTCACCGGGAGCACGCAGTCGGCGGTGAGCACGGTGCCGTCCGGCAGTTCGGTGCCGGCGGGGAACGCGGTGCCGGGCGGCACCAGGCCGGTGGGCAGCAGCAGACCGCCGATCGGCACCGTCGAGCCCGGCTTGAGCAGTTGGCAGCCGTCCGGCAGGCCGCACTCCTTCGGCGGGGTCCAGGTGGCCGGGAAGTGCCGGAGGTCCGGCAGGCACCTCAGCGGCAGCTCGGGCAGGTCGATGCCGGGCTTGCCGCCGGGGACCGCCGGGCCGGTGACGGGCGGCCGGGGCGCGGTCGGGGCCTGCGTCCGGGGCGTCCGCGGGGCCCGGGCGGGCGCGGCCGCCAGCAGGTTGGACAGGATTGTCGCCGCGTCCAGGTCGGCGGTGACGGACAGGTTGACGAAGTCGCCGACGATCGCGCCGGTGACGTTGGGCGGGAACGGGTACGACAGCATGAAGTCCAGCGACTTCGGCAGGTCGTCGCCGGCGCGGGCGAGCTGTTCCAGGATCGGTTGCAGCGCCTTCACGCTGGCCACCGTGTCCGCCCGGCTGCGTTCGACCACCCGGGTGCCGACCGTGCCGAGCTGGCCGAGCGCGGTGAGCGCCTTGCTGAGCTGGGCGCGTTGCCGGGACAACACGGTCAGGCCGGGGGCGAGGGAGTCCAGCGCGTCCCCGACGACCTGGCGTTGCCGGGCGAGGCGGCCGGTGAGCCGGTCGAGCGCGTCGATGGCGCGGACGATGTCGGCCTTCTGCCGGTCCAGGCCCCCGATGAACGTGTCGAGCTGGGTCAGCGTGTCCCGCAGGTCCGCCTCGCGGCCGGCCAGGGCGTTGCCCAGCTCCTGGTTGATGGTCCGCAGCTGGGCCAGGCCACCGCCGTTGAGCAGCAGCCCGAGGGCGGCGAGGACCTCCTCGACCTCGGCGCCCCGGGTGGTGCGCGACAGCGGGATGACGTCGCCGTCGACGAGCCGCCCGCGGGCCGGTTCGGTGGGCGGTGGGGACACCGTCACGTACTTCTCGCCGAGCAGGCTGCTCTGGCGTACGGCGGCGGTGGCGTTGGCGGGCAGCCGTACCGCGGGGTCGATGCGCAGCCGGACCTGGGCGTGCCAGCCGGACAGGGAGATCTTCTCCACCGTGCCGACGGTGACGTCGTCGACCTTGACGGCGGCGCGGGGCACCAGGTCGAGCACGTCGGCGAACTCGGCGGTGACGGTGTAGCCCGCGCCGGCCGGCTTGCCGCCGGGCAGCGGCAGGTCGGCCACGTCGGGCAGGCCGCAGCCGGCGGGCAGCAGCGCCACGGCCAGCGCGGCGGCCAGCAGCCGGAGCCGCCGTCGAGTGCTGCGCTGATGATTAGCTCGCTGACGCCTGCTCATGACGGGCCTCGCAGGATGCCGCCGAGGGTGGGGTCGCTGGTGGTGGAGAAGCCGCCCGGCGCCTGGTCGGCGGTCGGCGCACCGGGGGAGCTTGCGGACCCCGGTGAGGACCCGCCGGTCGCCGGGGCGCCGGGCGGCAGCTTGAGCAGCTTGCGCAGCTGGTCGGTGAGGGGCAGTTTCTGGGCTTGCAGGGTCTGCGCGAGCGCGGTGCACTTCGCCGGCACCTCGGCGGCGGGCAGCTGGGACACCATCAGCGAGCAGACGAAGGTCACCGGGTCGTACGGGCCGAGGGCGTTGTCGCGGGTGTCGAGGGTGCCCGACCGCGGGTTGTAGGCGAGGTTGAGGTTGTCCAGGGCCAGCGGCGTGACGTCGAGGATCTGGATGACGGCCTAGGG
>NZ_JAPDPH010000319.1 GCF_026013475.1 Micromonospora yasonensis
ATCCCACACCAGCGAGGTGGAGGACCCGTTCAACGACAGGGTCAGAATCGGCCCGTCGTAGCAGTGGTCGTAGGTCTTCACCGGCGACGGGCTGCCACCCGGGTCGTCCTGACACGACACGAACGTCTGCTCCACATACGACTTGGGGGTCGACCAACCGTCACCCACCCATGAGGACTGCGCGTTCGTCGACGCCGTCTGACCGTCCACGCTCCCGGAGTCGTAGGCCAGTGCCACGGTCGGCACCAGGTCCGACGCCGCCGGCGGCAGGGTGATCGGGTACGAGTAGGAGAACGATCCGGTGCTGCCACCGGCCGTCCAGGAACCCGACGGCTTCAACTCGGTCGCCTCATAAGTGCCACCGGAACCGCCACCGTCACCGGCCGTCGCGGTCACCGCCAGGGCCGTCATGCTGCTGGCGGTCAGTTCGCTGCGCGCCCCCGAAATCGTCATCGGCACCTCGGCCGACACCGTCCGCGCCGCCGGGTCGTTGGTTGACGCCAACGGCGTCACCGTCCGGCAGCTCGCCACTCCGGGTGTGGTCAACGCACACGCCGGCAACTTCACCAGCCGCAACCGTGACCCGTAGTTACCGCCGTACGCCTCCGCGAACGCGTCGTAGTCCACCCCGACTCGCACCGCACCCGACGCCACATCCGGAGTCACCGACAGCAACACACCGTCCACCCCGGCCGCCTCCGCCGCCTGACGATCCGCCACCGTGACGTTCAGCCGGCCCGGACCAGTGGCCCGGCCGTCCTTCGCCGCCACCGACTGCGCCCACACCGGCGTCCCCGCCGCCCGCGCCTTCGCGCCCGTCGCCGACCGGGCACCCGCCGCCGGCGCGCTCAGCTCCAGCTGCGCCGACGCCGCCTTCGGCCAGGTCACCCTGGTCGGCCGGAACGTCGACTTCGCGTCGTCCCTCGGCGTGACGAACCGCGTCGGCAACGGCTTCACACCCTTGACCGACGGCCCCGGCGACACCGCCGGCGGCCCCGCCACCCCATCACCCTTGGGCTTCGCCATCGCCGGCGTACCCGCCAACAAGCCCGTCACCAATGACACCGCCGCGACCACCGCGACGGCGCGTCTGGACCGAGTCCACCCCCGTGGACCCCCGTGCTCGACCATCCGAACCTCACCTCTGCGCGACAGAACGGAAACCACGCAGAGTGACAGAGCGCGCACCCCCGTGGCGCGAACAATCTTTCATGTCGATGAGCATCGAAGGTCACGAAAACATAACGATCGACGTGGATGAGCAACCCATACCGGTGGCAGAGAGTGCGAAAGGGACAGCTCGATGTGACGACCGGCGTTCCACAGAAGCCGATCGGCTGCTTCACTGTGGCCGCTCGTCGGGCGCAGGAGGCGTTCGGCGGGCAGACACACGGGGGAGGTACATTTTCATGTTCAAAAACGGCCATCCGGCGTGCACCGCTCGGAGGCGGGCGACCGCCGCAAGTATCGCGGCCGGGGTCCTCTTAGCCACCGTCGCCGGTGGCCTGCGCACCCCACCGGCAGTAGCCGCACCCGCCACGCCAGCGCCGAAGACCAGCAGCGGTGCGCTCGGCGTGGACCAGGCGATGGCCGAGGCGAAGCGGACCCGTAAGCCGGTGGAGGCCACCGCGGCGGGTACGTCGACCTCGACCGTCACCGCCCGTCCGGACGGCACCGTCGAATTGACCCAGTCCGCAACGCCGACCCGAACCCGGGTCGACGGCCAATGGAAGAACCTGGACCCGACCCTGGTCCGACAGGCGGACGGCAGCATCACCGCGAAGGTAACCACCAACCAGGTGCGCCTCTCGCCCGGCGGCACCGGCCCGCTGGCCGAACTGACCAGCGGTGACCGGTCACTGTCAGTGTCCACGCCGATGGCATTGCCCGCGCCGGTGTTGTCCGGGCCCACCGCCACCTACCCGGACGTGCTGCCCGACGTCGACCTGACCGTCCGGGTCACCAGCGAGGGCGCGTTCTCCCACGTCTTCGTGGTCAACAACCGCACCGCCGCTACCAACCCCAAGCTGGCCGCCCTCGACCTGATCACCACGACCAAGGGTGTCACCCTGGCCGCGGACGCGGCCGGGAACATCACTGGCCGGGACCGCACCGGTACGACCGTGCTCACCGCGCCCGCCCCGACCATGTGGGACTCGAGCGCAGCGACCACACCTGCCGGCCGGGGCGCCTTCTCCACCACCGTGGCACCCGGCCGTACCGCCCAGACCACCCGCATCGGCGTGCACGTCAGCGCCGGGAAGCTGCGCCTCACCCCGGACCCGAAGCTGCTCACCGCCGCCACGACCCGGTTCCCGGTCTACATCGACCCGACCTTCACCTGGACCCCGGTCGGGCCCACCATGTCCGGCTGGGCCACCATCTCCTACCAGCACCAGTCGACCAACTTCTGGAAGAACACCCCCGACCTGATCGGGCGGATGCAGGTCGGCAACGCCGGCAGCCAGCGCTCCAACACCCTGATCAACTTCCCGGTCCCCTACGGCACCCTGGCCGGGGCCGAGATCTACGACGCCATCTTCAAAATCACCAACACCCGATCCTGGTCCTGCACCGCCAAGACCGTCAACATCTACGCACCGTCACCCACCCTGTCGTCGTCGAACGCCACGTGGAACTACTGGGAAGGCGCCAGCAAGGGCAGCGTCATCGCGTCGAGGAGCTTCGCCTACGGCTACTCCGGCTGCGACGCCGCCGCCGTCTCCTTCGACATCACCAGCCAGATCCGCGCCGACGTCACCAACAAGAAGGCCACCCGCACCCTGTGGATGGTCGCCGCGAACGAGGCCACCGACACCCAGAGCTGGAAAGAGTTCCTCGAGACCAGCCCCACCCTGACCATCCGCTACAACCACAAGCCGAACACCCCGTCCAGCTTGAAGACTGCGCCCACCACGTCCTGCACCGCCGCCACCCCCACGGTGGTCGGTGACACGGCGGTGACCCTGTACGCCCCCGTCTCCGACCCCAACAAGGGCACCCTCGGCGTGAGCTTCAAGGTGTGGAAGGCCAGCGACACCACGCAGACGGCGATCGCCTCCTCCGACCCGAACCTGCTCACCTACTCCTCGGGCAGCACCGCGGTACTCGTCGTCGGCCGGGACGTGCTCCGGAAAGCGGCCGGAGTGACCGACGCCAGCAACGGAGTCCCCACGACCTTCGCCTGGAAGGTCCAGGCAACGGACTTCCGCACGCCTAGCAACTGGTCGGTGACGTGCACGTTCACCTTCGATGCAACCAGGGCGGCGCCCCCGACGGTGACCCCGCCCACGTCCAGCGAGATCGGCCAGCCGGCCGCCTTCCAGATCACGCCGCCGGCCACCGGTACCCTGCCGACCAGCTACGCCTACCAGCTGAACGCGGCACCGCCCGTCACCGTGCCGGCGAACGCCGACGGCACCGCCAGCCTCACCGTTACGCCGACGCGGTTCACCAACACCCTCGCCGTCACCAGCGTCACCGCCGACGGCAGGAACTTCGGCGACACCACACCGGTGATTTTCAACTCCGCACGGCCCACCATTCCTGCAGCCGACGGAGACCTGACCGGTGACGGTAACGCCGACCTTCTCGCCGTCGGCTCCGCCAACAACCTCAAGCCGGGGCTCTGGCTCGCCGAGAACAACGGCTCGGGCGGAGTGAACCCCAGCATCAGCAACATCGGCGCCCGGGGCAACGGCTTCGGCGGCACCTACTCGCCCACCGAGTTCGACGGCGCCCAGATCGTCTCCGGGCGCTTCTTCGGCACCGGTTTCCAGGATGTCCTGGCCTACTACCCGGCCACCGGCATGGCCACGATCATCGCCGGCAACGGCGATGGCTCCGAGCTGGTCCCCGATAACACCGAGACGCAGTGCAACCTCATCTCCGACCTGCTCCTGGACCAGTACAACCAGGCCCCGATCCAGCTCGTCAACGCCGGGGACAGTCGGCACACGGCGGTAACTTCCCGGACCTGGTCGGGACCAGCGGTGACGCCACCGTCGGTTGGCACCTCACTCACTACCCGGTCTTCAACGAGGGCATGCCGTGCGGTTTTCTCGGGACGACCGCGACCGACACGCTGACCCCGACCGGGGGTACCGACTGGAACAACTGGACCCTTGCCACGGCCCAGACCAGCACCGGCACCGCGATGTTCCTGTGGAACCGGACCACCGGTGCCCTGTACCTCTGGTCTGACATCTCCTACAACCCGGACACCGCGCAGTTCTCGTACACGTCGTCACGGGTGCTCGCCGCCTCGGGCTGGAACACCGGGGCCTCCGTGGCGCTGCAGGCGGCCGACGTCAACAAGGACGGCGTGCCCGACCTGTGGACCGTCGGCGCCGGCGCGGTGACCACCCTCTGGCTGGTCACCGACCTCCAGGCGGCCAGCGCCACCATCACGGCCCAGCCGAAGCAGAACCTGATCACCTCGGACCACACCTGGCAGTTCGACGACATGGGCGACGGGAACGTCGCCACGGCCGAGGACGTGACGGGCGGCAAGGCGCTCGGCGTCGAGGGCAGCAACGTCATGTGGCGCAGCGACGATCTGTTCAGCCCGGCCCTGGTCATGAACGTCGACAGCACCGGCACCGTCGTCGAAACCTCCGGCAAGGGCGCGCTCGCCACCAACCAGGTGTTGGTCGACACCACCAAGTCGTTCAGCATCTCGGTCTGGGCGAAGCCGACCAGCGCGGGTGGCGTCATCGTCAGCGAGGACGGCGCCAACGCGTCCCGCTTCCTGCTCTGGAACAACGCGAGCGACAACACCTGGCGCTTCGGCCTCGGCAACGCCGACAGCGGCTGGTCGTACACCCAGGTGGTCACGCCGGCCGGGACGGCCTTGGGTGTCTGGACGCACCTGGTGGCGACCTACAACGCCGAGACCCGGACGATCTCGCTCTACGTGAACGGGGCCCTCAAGGGCAGCGCCCAGTACACCGCGACCCCGACCTGGCCGAGCACCGGCAAGTTCGTGGTCGGTCGGTACCTGTACCAGGGAGTTGCGACGGCGCACTACGCCGGCATGCTGAGCAACCTGCAGGTCTGGAAGCGGGCGCTCACGCCGACCCAGATCGGGGCGAGCAACAACGACAGCGGCGGCGGCTCCCTGATCCCGTTCGGTGCCACCACCTGGACGCCCCCGGGCACCGGCACCGCCCAGACCGACGTCTACGCCGCCGACCCCAACGGCAACCTGTGGCGCTACCGCAAGCCGATCTCGACACCCGAACTCGTGTCGACCGGGTGGAACCAGTTCACCTCCTTCGGGGTGGCGGACATGGACCACGACGGCTACCAAGACCTGGTGGTCCGGGACAACACCTCGTGCAACCTGCAGGTCTTCCTCGGCGGGTCGGGCGACATCAGCCCCACCCCGACGTTCTTCGGCGCCCAGTGGTGCAACTACCGCCCGTTCGGCGTGGCGGACTACAACCGCGACGGCTACCAGGACGTCTTCACCGCGGGCCCGACCAACGACCTGTGGGTCTACCCGGGTGACCTGGCCGGCGGCAAGCTGTCCCGGATCGACGTCGGCGACGGCTGGTCCACCGACTACGTCGGGTACGGCGTCGCCGACGTCGTGGGGGACGGCACGCCGGACCTGTACGGGCGCCAGACCAGCACCGGTCAGCTCCGGCTGTACAACTTCCCGGCCGGCACGGCGGGCATCACGCAGGTCGGTATCGGCTGGGGCGGCTACACCTCGTTCGGCCTGACTGACTACGACCGGGACGGCAAACCGGACGTGATCGCCCGGGAAAACTCCACCGGGATCCTGTGGCTGTACCCGGGGGCGGCGAACGGAATGCTCGCCCCACGGACCCAGATCGCAGTCAAGTTCTGAGTGGTGCCGGTGGGCCGGTGGTAGGCCACCGGCACCACCGGCCCCTCCCACCCCGAGGTCGGCGGTGTGGGCGCCGCCGGCCCGGGTGCTCCGCGCCCCGCACATCTGTGCAGCAGAGAGGTACTCCTTGATGATCGGCAACATTCGTCGGCGACCGAGGCGGACCATCGTTTCGGCCGCCGCGGCGGGCACCCTCGTGGCCGCGACGGTGCTGTCGGTGCCCCCGGCAGCGTCCGCTCGCCCCACCGCCGCACCGCCCTTCGCACCGAGGTCCTCCGCCCTGACCGTCGACCAGGCCGTGGCGCAGGCGAA